>CAJBIL010000078.1 GCA_903953145.1 uncultured beta proteobacterium | reverse complement strand
GGGGGGAGTAATCGCCCCCCCATGGAGTTCAATCCTAAATTTCTTGGTGGTGGCATCGGATTGTTGCTGGCACTGGTCGTTGCTGTTTGGCTCGGTAGCGGTTTTTACATTGTTGATGCCTCGCAACGTGGTTTGGTGCTGCAATTCGGGAAATATAAATCCAGTACCGAGTCAGGCTTGAACTGGCGTTTGCCTTACCCGATCCAGTCACATGAACTGGTGAATATTTCGGGCGTGCGCACGATTGAAGTTGGTTACCGTGGCACGGAAAAAAATAAGGTCCTCAAGGAGGCTCTGATGCTGACCGATGATGAAAACATCATCAACATCCAGTTCGCCGTCCAGTACATCCTGAAAGATCCGGTTGAATACATTTTCAACAATCGACATGCGGACGATGCAGTAATGCAGGTTGCCGAAACGTCTATTCGTGAAATCGTGGGTAAAAGCAAGATGGACTTCGTGCTTTATGAGGGACGTGAACAGATTGCGGCAAATGCTTCCAAGCTGATGCAGGACATCCTTGATCGCTACAAGACAGGTATTCTGATCTCCAAGGTGACGATGCAGAATGCGCAACCGCCGGAGCAGGTTCAGGCTGCGTTTGATGATGCCGTGAAGGCGGGACAGGATCGCGAACGGCAAAAAAATGAAGGCCAAGCCTACGCGAATGACGTCGTTCCAAAAGCCAAGGGTACCGCTGCACGTCTGTTGCAGGAAGCCGATGGTTACAAGCAACGCCTGATTGCAACGGCTGAGGGTGATGCCAGTCGTTTCAAGCAAATTAATACCGAATATGCCAAGGCGCCGGAAGTGACGCGTAGTCGTTTGTATCTTGAGACCATGCAGCAGATCTATGCCAGCACAAGCAAGGTGATGGTCGATACAAAAGGGCAGGGGAATCTGCTCTATCTGCCGCTTGATAAATTGATGCAGGCGACGGGTGCAGCGGTGGGTACTGCCACACAGAACGGTGTTGGCAGTAGTGCGGAAATGCCGGCTCAGTCGCGGAGTGCGCCGGTTGTATCCAGTGAAGTGCCGCCCCAGATCGTCGAGAAGAATGAGACACGCTCACGCGATGCCTTGCGTTCACGTGATCGGGAGGTGCGCTAATGAAAGCCGGTCTGAACTTTCTCGCGGCTATCGTCGCAACAATTTTGCTGGTCGTTGGCGCGGCAATTTTTACTGTTGATCAACGTCAGCACGCCATTATTTTCCAATTGGGTGAAGTGCGAGAAGTGATTGCCGAGCCAGGCCTCTACTTCAAATGGCCAATGATCCAAAACGTTCGTTATTTTGATAAACGCATCCTGACAATGGATAGCGCCGAGCCAGAGCGTTTTATTACTTCCGAGAAGAAAAACGTTTTGGTTGATTCCTTCGTCAAATGGCGGATCGTTGACCCCAAGCTCTACTACATATCAGTAGCTGGCGATGAGTCGCGTGCCAAAACGCGGCTTTCGCAAACGGTGAATGCCGGTTTGCGTGAAGAGTTTGGCAAGCGAACCGTGCATGATGTCGTTTCAGGTGAACGCGACAAAATCATGGAGCAGATGCGTGAGAAGGCTGACCTTGATGCACGAAAAATCGGCGTGCAAATCGTTGACGTTCGGGTCAAGCGGGTTGATTTGCCGCTTGAAGTGAGTGAGTCGGTCTATCGTCGCATGGAAGCTGAGCGTAAGCGTGTCGCCAATGAATTGCGCTCGCAAGGTTCGGCTGAAGCTGAAAAAATTCGTGCCGATGCCGATAAGCAACGCGAAGTGATTGTCGCTGAAGCTTATCGTGATGCACAGAAAATGAAGGGTGAGGGCTATGCCAATGCTGCTGCGACTTATGCCCAGGCTTTTAATCAGAATCCTGAGTTTTACGCTTTTTACCGGAGTCTCGAAGCGTATCGCAACAGCTTCAAGAGCAAGAGCGACGTGATTGTCGTTGAACCCAATTCGGATTTCTTCAAATACATGAAGAGTGTCGGCAAGGGTGGCGATAAAAGCGGTAAATGAGCGATAACCTGCTGATTGCCTTCGCGTTGATGCTGGTACTCGAAGGCATCGTTCCTTTTATAGCGCCGAATGCCTGGCGCGAAACATTCCGTCGCATGATTCAATTGTCCGACGGGCAGATACGTTTCATTGGCCTGACCTCCATGCTGGTCGGGCTGATCATGTTGATTATTTTCAGATGAACTGGCTCCTACCCGAATATACCGCCGACGCACTTCCTCAGGAAGCTGCGCAAATCGAACGCCTGCGCCGTGCTGTACTCGATCTGTTTCGAGTACGTGGCTACGAGTTTGTTATGCCGCCGATGCTCCAGTATCTCGACTCGTTGTTGACGGGTTCCGGATCTGATCTAAAGCTGCGTACGTTCAAACTGGTTGATCAGCTTTCCGGTCGAACGCTTGGTGTGCGTGCTGATATCACCCCACAGGTTGCACGCATTGACGCACACCTGCTCAACCGAACGGGCGTTACGCGGCTCTGTTATTGCGATAGCGTGCTGCATACGCTACCTGCTTCGCAGGCCAGTAGTCGCGAGCCGATCCAGTTGGGCGCCGAGCTTTATGGCTACGCCGGTGTAGAGGCTGATCTTGAAGCGATTCGATTGATGGCTGCAGCGCTTGATTGTGCTGGTACGCCTGCCTCACGGATCGACTTGGGACACGTGGGCATTTTCCGTGCGCTTTCAAACGCGGCGGGTCTTGATGCCGAAGCAGAGGTCGCCGTATTGCAATTGCTTCAGACTAAGGACATTCCAGGCCTGCGCCAACGCTGTGCGGGTCTGGCTGAGCCATACCGCAGTGCATTGATCCGTTTGCCTGAACTTTACGGCGATGCGCAAACGCTAGAAACGGCGGCATGCGAACTGCCTCAATTGCCTGAAATTACCTCGGCACTTGAAACCTTGCGCAACTTGCAGTCTTCGATGCCAGAGTTGCCACTGTCTTTCGATCTCTCCGATCTGCGTGGTTACAACTATCATAACGGGGTTGTTTTTGCCGCCTACTATCCGGGCTTCCCCAGCGCCATCGCGCTTGGTGGGCGCTACGACGGGGCTGGCAAAGCGTTTGGTCGCGACCGTCCGGCGACTGGATTCTCGATGGATTTACGTGAAGTTGCGCGTTTGTCTGCTCTCGAGACGTGTTCAGGCGCAATTCTGGCGCCCTATGCCGGCGCTAATGACGCGTTAGCAAAAGTAATTAACACCTTGCGCGAACAGGGTGAAGTCGTCGTCCAACTGCTTTCCGGTGAAGCATGTATTGAAGGGCCGTTGCTTGACCGGCAACTGATTGAGCACCAGGGGCAATGGATTATTCAAGCAATCACAGGGATTGATCATAAAAATGGCTAAAAACGTCGTAGTTGTCGGTACCCAGTGGGGCGACGAGGGCAAGGGCAAGATCGTCGATTGGCTGACCGACCACGCACAGGGGGTTGTGCGCTTTCAGGGCGGCCATAATGCCGGCCATACGCTGGTTGTGGGTGAAAAGGTTTATAAGCTCAATCTGGTACCCTCCGGCATCGTGCGAGAAGGTGTTGCTTGTTACATTGGCAATGGTGTTGTGCTTGATATCCATCATCTTCTTTCCGAAATCAAGGAATTGGAGGATGGGGGTATTGAAGTTCGTTCACGCCTGAAAGTAAGCCCGGGTTGCCCGATTATTCTGGGCTACCACTCGGCCCTTGACCGCGCCCGGGAAGCCGCTAAATGTGCTGACGCCAAAATCGGTACCACCGGTAAAGGAATTGGCCCGACTTATGAAGATAAGGTGGCACGCCGTGCTTTGCGCGTCTACGATCTTTTTTACCCTGAGCGTTTTGCCGAGAAACTGAAGGAGAACCTCGATTATCACAACTTTGTGCTAACCCAGTATCTGGGTGCAGAAGCTGTTGATTACGAAACAATCTTTTCCCAGGCAATGGCCGATTCAGAGGCGCTTCGGCCGATGGTTACCGATGTATCAGCTGCGCTCCATGCTGCCAACAAGGCTGGGCAGAATCTTTTGTTTGAAGGCGCACAGGGCGCTTTGCTCGATATTGATCACGGCACCTATCCCTTTGTTACCTCGTCCAACTGTGTTGCCGGCCAGGCTTCTGCGGGTGCGGGTGTTGGGCCGGGGATGCTGCATTATGTTCTGGGTATTACCAAGGCCTACTGCACGCGTGTCGGTGGCGGTCCTTTCCCGAGTGAGCTGGATATCGAAACGGCCGGGGTTCCCGGTTATCAGATGTCACAGAAAGGCAAGGAGTTCGGTACGGTTACCGGACGCAAGCGTCGTTGTGGCTGGTTCGATGCGCCTGCGCTCAAACGTTCGATCCAGATCAACGGGGTGACCGGCCTCTGTATTACCAAGCTCGATGTCCTCGACGGCCTGCCGGAATTGAAAATCTGTACCGGCTATCAGCTCAACGGCAAGATCGTCGATTTGCTGCCGATGGGTGCGGATGAAGTCGCTGATTGCCAGCCGATTCTCGAAACGCTCCCAGGCTGGAGTGAATCAACGGTTGGCGCCAATACGATGGATGCGCTACCGCCTGCAGCTCGTGCTTATCTGGCGCGGATCGAAGCCTTGTGCGAAGTGCCGATTGACATCGTGTCGACCGGCCCGGAGCGTGATGAAACAATCCTGCGCAGGCATCCTTTCGCCTGAGTAACTACTTCAAAGCCAGCCGGCACGCTTGAAGCGGCGATACAAGATGGCGCAGGTTGTAAGAATGATGCCGAGTGCCATCGGGTAGCCGTATTGCCACTGTAACTCCGGCATGACTTTGAAGTTCATCCCCCAGATGCCGGCGAATGCCGTCGCCACGGCGAAGATACCCGCCCATGCCGCAAGGCGTTTGTTGACTTCGCTTTCCTCGATGGTGGCGAGTGAAAGATTGACCTGAATCGCGGTACCTATCGTTTCGCGGATCGCATCGATCGATGTGTTAATTCGGCTGAGATGGTCATAAACGTCGCGGAAATAGTGCCGCGTATTGCCGCATACGGTAGGTGCCCGGCTCCCGAAGAGCTTGCCGGTGGCTTCGGTGAGTGGTGCTACCGCATGTTTGAGCAGCATCACCTTGCGCTTTAGCTCGTAGAGCCGCTCAATGTTCGAGCGTGCCGCGCCCTTGGCAAAAATCTGCTCTTCGATCATTTCAAGCTCTGACTCCAGCATGTCGACAATCGGAAAGTAGCGGTCGACCACAGCATCCATCAGTGCGTAAAAAACAAAGCCGGCACCGAGTTTGAGCAGATGAGGTTCCCGTTCGCAACGGTTACGCACGCCGAGCAGATTCTTCTGGCTTCGGTTACGCACCGACAGCACATAATTGTTACCGACGAAGATATTTACCTCACCAAAACTTAGCTGTCCGTCGACGATTTCCACCAGATGCAGCACTGCAAAAATCGAATCATCGTACTCCTCGATTTTTGGTCGCTGGTGGCCGTGGTGGGCGTCTTCAACGGCGAGTTCATGCAAGTCGAATTCGATACGCATTTCTTCGAGTTCATCATGTTCTGCATCGCGTAGTGCGACCCAGACAAAGCAGTCTGGACGTTCAAGATAGTCGCTGATGTCAGCAACGGGAATATCAGCGAGTTTCCGGCCTTCCTGATAGGCAGCGCAGTTGATGAGCATGATGGGTCGCTTGTTAGATAAGTTTGGACGAAGATCAGGGATTCGCGATTATTGACCAACCTGAATCACGATTTTGCCGAAGTGTCCGCCGCTATTCATGTGCGCGAGGGCGGCAGCGGCTTCGCTAAAGGGAAACTCACGGTCAATCACCGGGTGCATGTCATGGTGGGCAATGGCCTCCAGCATGTTGGCAAACATGGCACGGCTACCAACAAAAATGCCGTGAATACTGGCTGCTTTGGGGATCAGCATGACCGGGTTGGCCTGTGCGGCCAGCCCGGTTAATACACCGATGTAGGCGATTCGCCCACCGACACGAACACTGAGCAGGGAGCGTTCCAGCGTGCCCGGGCCACCCACTTCGATGACCACATCGACGCCTTGGCCGGCGGTCAAGCGCAGAACTTCCTGCTGCCAGTCAGGATTTGTCTTGTAATTGATACCGTGGTCGGCGCCGAGTTGCCTGGCACGTTCCAGCTTTGCATCATCGCTTGAGGTGATGATGACCCGGGCGCCGGCCGCCTTGGCAAATTGAAGTGCGAAGATAGATACGCCACCTGTGCCGAGTAGGAGAACGGTCTGCCCTGGTTTTAGATCGCCGGCTTCAAACAGCGCATTCCATGCGGTGAGCGCCGCGCAGGGCAGGGTGGCTGCCTCGGCATAGCTGATGCTGTCCGGCAGCTTGATCAGGCCACTTTCCTTGCTGACAAAATATTCGGTCAGCGCGCCACTCATTTCGGCCCCGAGCGCCCCGGAAATTGTTGTCGCGTCAGGTGTGCCACTTTGCCAATGGGGAAAGAACAAGGTTGCCACCCGGTCTCCGACCTTTAACCCTTGTACCGCCTGACCCACTGCCAGAACGACGCCGGCGCCATCCGAACACGGCACCAGACCATCAGGGATCGGAGAGAAGTAAGTATTCCGGCTGACCAGGAGATCGCGGAAATTCAACGACACCGCCTTGATGCCGACTGCAACATCGGTATCGCCCAGCGGGGCCGGATCAAAGCTGGCAAGTTGCAACGGGGAGGTTGTGTGGCCGGGGTAAATTTCGTAGCGTTGCATCCTGTTTTATCCTTGCCTGAGTCAATGTTGGTGGGTGGTGCAGCCATTCTCGCATGGCCAAGCTTAAATTTAAGGCCTGGATTATTTGCCGAAACTGTAATTCCAGAAAAAATCGAGTGCGCTTTCTGATCCGGCGCGGCCGACGACGGAGAATTGACGGTTCAGATTGAAGGTCAGCTTGACGATGCTCTCGGTGGTATTTAACGATTGCTCGTAGCTGAGCAATGCATTTGATGCAAGACGCTTGCCGACGCTGACGATTTGCCCGTTCACTGTCTGGCTGCTGCCAAAGCCCGTTGAACTGGCAACACGGCTGGTCGGCAGGCGACTGTTGCCGCCAATCTGGCCACTGCTTACGCCGAACTCGTCGATTCCGAGCCCCTGTTGCAGCTTGCTCAGCACACCGCCGTCCTGGCCGCCGAAGATGGTTTGCGCTGCCGCTATGAGTAAGCTACCGTCACTACCCCCTTGCTGGTCAGGTGAACGACCGAGCACCAGCCACGACAGTTTTTCGGTATCCGGTACGTTTGGTGTTGAAACGAGATGGATCAGCGGTCGCTGGGCGGTGCCTGTGACCTCGACGCCAGCCTCGACGGGCAGATTTTTGCGAACAGCGAGAATATTGAGTCCGGGGTTATCGATGGCGCCCTGGAAATTGATGATGCCGCGCTCAATATCGAGCTTCTGTCCATAGGCATCGAAACGCCCTTCTGTTGTGCGGATGCTGCCACTTGCACGGGGCAGGCCGGCATCGTCGGATCGAATGCGAATCTGCCCGGCCAGCCGGCTCTCGACGCCGGCACCACGAAAATGGAAACTACGGCCGAGTGCCGCCTCAATATCGAGGCGCAAAGCACGTCGAATCGGACTGGTGCGGCCTTCCGGCTGTGTTTTCCGGATGATTACATCATCGGACAGACTCGGTCGGCCGGCCTCAGCAAGTGACCAGAATCCGGCATCAACGCGCAGTTTGCCACCAACATCCAGCATGCGTTCGCCGATGCGCAATTCGCCATCGCCTGAGAGGGCGATCCACTGATCGGCACGTTGCATCACCCCGATCCGGTCGAGCTTCAAACCCAGTCGGGCGGCGCTGCCCATGTTTGTCCCATTCAGCGCCAGTTCGCCGCTGGCCTCGAAATGCCCGGGCGTGCCGGTCAGGCGTACCTTGTCGATGTTTTCATCAAGTTTCAGAGCGCGCGGCAGCGGCTGGAAGTCACTCTCAAAGCTTAAACGTTTCAGAAGCAGTCGTTCCGGGGTGATTTCTATAAGCGCCTGGCCGCGCTCCAGGCGCATTCCCTGATCCAGTGCGCGCAGTGCCAATTGTTCGCCCCGCCATTCACCGGTCAGCCGTGGCCGTGCCGCACTCCCCGCCAGGTGCAGCTCACCGTTCAACTGGCCGGCTACCTGCCAGCCTTCGCTAAACAAGGGGCCAAGCCAGGTGAGATCAGGGATACGCGCTTGCAGGTGGCCTTGCCAGGGGGCTTGCTTATCGAGCAGATTCGATGTGCCGGAGGGCGCATTCAAGGCACTCAAGGCATTCAACGTCGCGTTGATTTCCCCCAGCCGGCTACCGCGCAATTGTGTACTGAGCGCCAGCCGATTCTCGCTCAAACTGGCTTGCAGGCGAGCTTCGCTTAGCCCGAGCGGTACCGCATCAAGGTGTAGATCCCCGCTCTCACGCCAGAGGGCAGCCCGGCCTGTGGCTTTTTGTCCGAGCGCAAAATCCCACTCGCCACCGAGTGTCAGCGGCTGCGCGTTGGTGCGGCCAAATACATCGAGCCAGGCAGACAGGGCAGGGAAGTCGGCCAATACAGCCTGCGGACGAAACTGCTGCAAACGTCCGGCGCTTTGCCAGTGCTCCTGTACCTTTTGCAGGCGCTCGATGCGCAGCTTGCCGACCAACCCGTCGATGGAAGCGGGGCCGAAGGACGTTGCTGCGTTGCCGATGCGTAACGGTGCCGGCGCTTCGAGTACGAGTAAGGGCGGCGCGTTGGGGTCAACCTTGCCGACACGCAACGCACTCAGTGTGCCGTTCCAGAAAGTCGCTGCATCGAAATCAGGCTTGCTTTCCGGCTTGTTTTCCAGCTTATTTCCCGGCTTGTTCCCGGATTCCCGTTGCAAACCGCCGTCAAGTGCCAGATGCAATTCACGTTTTTCCGGCAAGCCGACGATGGCGCTCAGGTGATGCTGTTTGCGCAAACCCTCTGCTTTGACATCCAGCCGTAGCGGGGGG
>CAJBIL010000077.1 GCA_903953145.1 uncultured beta proteobacterium | reverse complement strand
CGCATCAACAAACCGTTTACCGGGAAAGCTGTAGCGCACCAGAATCCAGGCGACGATCAGCCCAAAAAAAGCATTGATCCCCGCCGCCAGCAGCGACGCCCCGAATGTCACGCGATAAGAAGCAAGCGCCCGTGCGCCGGTCGCAATATCCCAAAACTCTGCGAAACTCAACGAACTGGCCTTGAAGATCAGCCCGGAGAGCGGCAACAAAATCAGGATCGAAAGATAGACCAGCGTGTAGCCAAGCCCGAGACTAAACCCGGGCAGGACACGCGAGCGACGGTGATTAAAAAGCGCAGCAACCATCAGTGATTCAATCGATCTCAATCAATAAAAACGGGCGCCACCTGCACGGCAGCGCCCGCTAAAAACGCTATTTTACTTCTGTGAATAAATCTGGTCGAAACTGCCGCCATCCTTAAAGTGCGCAGGAAAGGCCTTACTCCAGCCGCCAAAGACTTCATCAACCGTAAATGTCTTGATCACAGGAAACTGTGCTGCGTATTTTTTAAGCAAGTCGGCATCACGCGGACGCAGGTAGTTTTGCGCGGCATTCTCCTGCCCCTCTTTTGACCACAGGTAATCAAGATAAGCCTGCGCCTGTTTGCGCGTGCCTTTCTTGTCGACCACCTTATCAACAATGGCCACCGGGAATTCGGTGAGAATCGACAACGACGGATAGACGACTTCAAACTCGCCCTTGCCGAATTCGCGGGCAATCAGCTCGGCTTCGCTCTCAAACGAAACCAGAACATCACCGATCTTGCGCTGCATAAAAGTAGTCGTCGCATCACGACCACCGGCGGCAAACAGCGGGGCATTTTTCAATACCTTGCCAACAAACTCCTGCGCACTTTTATCATTGCCGTTTGGCTGCTTGAGCGCATAGCCCCAGGCAGCCAGATAGCTGTAACGCCCGTTACCGGTGCTTTTCGGATGCGGCAAAATCACCTGCATGCCGGGCTGTGCAAGATCGCCCCAGTCCTTGATCGCTTTCGGGTTGCCCTTGCGGACGATAAAAACCATCGTCGAGGTATAGGGCGACGCATTGGTCGGGAATTTCTTTGCGTAATCCTTGGCGACCAGGCCTTTGTCTGCCAGAAAATCAACGTCGGACGCCTGATTCATCGTCACCACATCCGCCTCCAGCCCGTCGGCTACGGCACGCACCTGCTTGCTCGACCCCGCGTGCGATTGCTTCAGCTCGATACTCTCGCCCGATTTGGCTGTCCAGTATTTCTGGAACATCGGGTTGTAATCCTTGTAAAAGTCGCGCGCTACATCGTAAGAAACGTTGAGCAAACTACCTTCGGCAAATACTGGCAAAGAGAAAGTTGCAGCAATCAGGGCAACAGCAAGCCTACGCGACAGTTTGTTCATCAAAGCGCCTCTATTAATCACAGAAAGGTGCCTACTATAACCAACACCTATAGAACACCAAAGTTTGTTTTTTTATTTGCTTATTCCAAAATAGAATAAATCAAGCTTGCTACGCAAGCGTCAATCATTTCGCTAACATGGCACTGGAAAACTTACGGTGCGCTAACGAAATGTCAGACAAAAAAACGCCATCCGAAATAAAGCTTCCCGCCGGACTCAGCCAGCGCTACGAAGTGCGCGGTGAACTCGGGCGTGGCGCGACAGGGACCGTTTTTCTCGGTTGGGACACCTTCGCGCAACGCGAAGTGGCGCTCAAGGTCGCACATCCGCAGATATTCCGTAAAGACCCGGACCAAGCCCTTGTACGCAAAGCCTGGCTAAACGAAGTACACATGGCGGGCAGCCTCCACCATCCTTATATCGTCGAGGTATTCGATGCTGGTTTTGGCGACGATACCGCCTACCTGGTCATGGAATATCTACCCAATGGCACACTCGAGCCTTATACAACGCCAGACAACCTGAAGCCCATTACCGAGGTCCTGGAGATCGCCTACAAATGCGCCAGCGCGCTTGATTATGCCTGCCGCGCCGGCATCGTCCATCGCGATATCAAACCCGCCAATCTACAGTACGTCGGACCCGGCGAAGCGAAAGTCTGCGATTTCGGTGCGGCGTACTGGTCACGCGATGAATCATCGACCCAGGTGATGGATATTGGCTCACTGGCCTTCATGGCGCCCGAGCTATTTCGCCAATGGGTAACGCCACAAGCCGACATTTATGCACTCGGCGTTGTCATGCATCAACTGCTAACTGGCAAACATCTTTTTGATGCGCCCGATCAGGCATCGCTGATGTATAAAATTTTGCACGGAGAACGAAAGCAGTTGACCAGTTTCCGTCCCGATCTACCGGAGAGCCTCAATCCGTTACTCGACAAGATGCTGGCGCGCAACCTCGAAGATCGCTTCGCCAACTGGCCGGCCGTACTTTCGGCACTGACCGCCCACTGCGCCAGTGCATCCATCGCACAGTCATCCGCTGAAGAACGCCCGGCCGAAGCCGAACTTTATGATCAGCTACGCCATCTGCCTTTGCTCAATTCGCTCAACGACGCCCAATTGTGGGAGCTGCTACGCATCTCTCAGTGGCGAAAAGTCCCGACAAAAACCGTGTTTTTGCGAGAAGGTGGAAACGCACGCTCATGCTATCTCCTGCTCAAAGGCGAAGCCCGTGTACTGCAACAAGGAAAATTAATCGCCCTGCTGGATACCGGAACGCTATTCGGCGAACTCGCTTTTGCTGAAGAGCAGCCCTCACCGCGTGCCGCCACCGTGGTCGCAGCAACTGAAAGCACGATTGGCAAATGGGCCTACGCACGTCTTCGTGAAGCATCTCCCGCACTGCAATCCAAAATGCTACAGATATTTTTCCGGTTGGCTACCGAACGCCTGAAACAAGCCGACGAACGCTACCTTCGACTTTACCGGCAAGTGATGCCTCAATCCACAGACTTGAATTAGGCAATTACCGAAATTTTTGTTTGAAACTTATGGGATCAAGCCCGTGCCGAGCCAGTAGCTTGTAGAACTCAGTCCGGTTGCGCTGCGCCACCCGCGCCGCTTGCGAAACATTGCCGGCAGTTATCTGGAGCAATCGCAAAAGATAATCCCGCTCAAATTCGCGGCGAGCATCATCAAAGGCAGCGAGATCGTCCTCTTCGAGATCTCGCATTACCCGCCGAATTGAAGATTCAGTGATTATTGGCGTCAGATTCATTTTGGAAGCCTGCTCCAGAACATTCTTTAATTGCCGTACGTTTCCGGGCCAGCGTCCATCCAACAAAGCCGCCAGCGCCTCCGGGGCAAGGGAGAGATTTGCATTGGGTTGAATTTGAAACAGGAAATGT
The DNA here is from genome assembly GCA_903953145.1 of uncultured beta proteobacterium. GTDB lineage: Bacteria > Pseudomonadota > Gammaproteobacteria > Burkholderiales > Rhodocyclaceae > CAJBIL01. The sequence continues at coordinate 24,029 of CAJBIL010000077.1, read as the reverse complement.
TGCACAAGTGGGGGGATGTCTTCACTACGCTCGCTTAACGGCGGAATTAACAGAGTCATCCGACTCAACAAATAAAAGAGATCGCTGCGAAACTCACCCTCTGCGACAGCCGAATCAAGTGGCCGGGGACTTGAAGCAATAATTTGCACATCGGGAACGCTACTCTGCTGCGTGCCCGACTTAAGCCGGCTCAAAGGGTCTTTGGCCTGCATCTGAGCAAAGAGCACAGAAAAAAGGCGGGCTTGCGCGATGAGAGACAAGGCGCCGATGTCTTTTAAATAAAGCATGCCGCCGGCTGACTGGGTATATGCGTTATCAGCACTGGCTGGTGACAACATTTCTACGAGAGTTGCTGCCGGGAAATCTGTACACGACAAGCATACAAACGGTCCATTTGGCCGTTTTCCGGCCTGCTGAATTGCGTGCACCAAAGTGGTCTTGCCTGATCCTTTGGGCCCGACCAGGAGTGCGCTAGTGTTCTCTTCACTGATGCGCAAAGCCTGACGCAGCAAGTCTTCCATACGCACACTGGAGGTGATTAAGTCTTTTCGCCAATGCGCGGAACTCTGCTCAGGGTCCAGCGTCGGGGAAAGCCTTATGGCATCGGCGACTCGGCGCAAAAGTTCCTGACCATCAAACGGCTTGGTCAAGAAACTAAAAACGCCACGCCGGGTTGCAGCAACTGCATCCGGTATCGTGCCGTGGGCGGTCAAAATGATAACGGGCATGGTCGGCGCTTTGGCCTGCAAATGCTCGAATAACGCCAACCCGTCCATCTCGCCCATGCGCAAATCAGTAACCACAACTTGCGGACGATTGCGGTGAAAACTGATTAATGCGGCTTCGCCTGATTCTGCCGAACTAACCTGATAGCCGGCTGCACTGAGTCTCATGCCCATCAGGTGCAGCATATCCAGATCGTCATCGACGATCAGAATTTTTGCGCCATCACTCATTTAGCTACTTTTGCCCGACCCCGAAGCTCACGGTCAATGGCCAAGAGCGAATCAAGTTTCTTCTGTAGTTCATCACTCTGTTTCTGATTGTCTTTAAGGGCGAGTTCTAAACGACGTTTTTCTGCCTGACATTGACGTTGCCGCTCAGCAAGCTGCTTTTCCAACTCGGCAATTTTCTGGACATCAAGGGCTGAACGCGGGTTGCCCGGTGCCGGCTCAAAAACGATGACTTGATCGGCTTGCTTAGCGTTGTTTGAGGCACAACCGCTCAAAGCTAAAACAGCCGCAAATAACACGATATTTTTTAACATGGCGAAGAGTTAAACATCCGGTTGAATTCTCAAATAAGGCGCGGACAAAGGCAAAACAACTCGAAAATGCGCGCCAGTTGGTGAATCTATGAGCAAAAGTTCACCGCGATGTGCCAGCACGAATTCGCGAGCAATTGCGAGACCCAGGCCGATGCCGGCAACGTGGCGGGAAGCAGCGCTACGATAGAACGGTTCAAATATTTGTAATTTATCCGTCTCAGGGACACCTGCGCCCTGATCAATGACATCGAATATGACCTTTTCGCCATCCTGGACAAGGGCGATGGAAACACAGCCACCATCAGGTGAGAACTTGATGGCGTTTGATAGCAAATTATGGACGATGGTCATCAGTGCTTCTCGCCCTGCAACGATCTCAGTTTCAGAATGCACGCACTGAAACTGAATGCGTCGTTCACCGGCAATCAGACGGCAGGTTTCAAGCACCTGCTCAATCGTCAAATCAAAACGCACGACTTCAAAACCAATGCGCTCTGCCGCATGCCCCGCCTGTTGCAGGCGGAGCAATCCTTCAATGAGATCCTGCAAGCGCCTTGAATTGCTCTGCAATATGCTAACGATCCGTCTTTGGTCAGGCGTCAATGGGCCGGAAATCTCTTCCGCCAGCAGAGAAGCGCCCTCATGCATCGCGGCCAACGGTGTCTTTAACTCATGTGAAACATGGCGTAATACTTGAGCGCGGCCTTCTTCAAGCGAGAGCAAGCGTTTTCTAAGCCATTCCAGCCAACGTCCGAGCCAGCGCAAATCACCGGGTCCATCAAGTTCGATTGCTTGTTGCAAATCCCCTTTGCCCAATCGGAGCAAAGCCCGCTCAAAACGACCAATAAGACGCGCCAGCAGTTTTCTGATTGCCCATAAACAGCAAAAGGCAATTAGGACGGAACTGCCCGCTGCCAGCATGAGGCGGGTACTCAAGGCATCCGAGTCCTTGAGGAATTGCTCCTGCTGGCTTTCCATGATCAGTCTGGCCTCGTCAAGCGAGTTCTGTGATCGCAGCTTGAGTTCGTCGATAACCCCTTGCAAACGCTGTGAGCTACCCGTGTCTCTCAGCACGACAAAAGCATCATTTTCAAGCGCTAACTGGGCTTGGATCTCATTGAGGATTTGTTCAGGCAAAGGCGAGAGTCGGGAAAAGGTACCGACATGCCCTTGCCATTCCGTACGCACCGCCACGTAATCATTCAGCGACTCTGCGTCCTTCAGCACGACATATCGACGCAGGTTGCGCTCCATGTGCAGAAGATCCTCCTCCAGCTCGCCACTTAAGCGCGAAGAAACCGAGGCGTGTTCAATAGCGGCCCGGTAGTGGCTGTTGAGGACTTGCAGCGTGAAAAAAACATAGCCCGATGCGATCAACAAAGGGAGCGCAAACAGGATATGGCCGAAGGTGATCAGCTGCAGAAAGGAGCGTGGATAACGTTTCATGGCCGCCATCGTATGCCAGACCGTGCGCCAACAAAAGTGTCGGGTGTAGACGACAGCTGTCAGAAATATTGCGAACGACGAATATTCGACCTGCAAGTCCGGCCAGGAGTCTTGCAAAAGCAGTCAATCAAACCTTGAAACAACTTCGGAGGTTCATCATGAATCAAAAAACAATGCGCTTGCGGGTCTTGCTCTGGCTCCCGTTCGCCCTGGCCAGCACCTGCGTTACGGCTCAAACAACGTCGGCAGCCCCACCCGCAGGTCGCCTATTGGCCTCGAACTGCTTTCAGTGCCATGGCAACAATGGAAAATCAAATATCGGTTTTGAGCGACTCGCCGGCTCATCATCATCCGAGATTTATAACGAACTACGCGAGATGCGCAGCAAAGTGCCGCCAAAAATGATGGACATGCATGCGCGAGGCTACTCGGATGCACAAATCCGCCTGATCGCGGACTACCTGTCCAAACAACGCTAACTGATAACGAGGACCACATCATGAATCGTCGTGATTTTTTCCGTCTGGCCAGTATGGCCGGCATAGGCGCCTCAACTGCCGGTTTGACTGGCCTGGTAAACGCCGCAACCCCCGCACAACTGGGCACTGTTCCAACCAACACCGGCATTAGTGGCCGCGTCGTCGTGATTGGCGGCGGCATGGCTGGCGCCACGGTAGCCAAATATCTCCGTCTTTGGGGTGGTACTGGCGTCTCTGTCACTCTGATTGAGCGCGAAACTGCCTATAACTCAAACATTCTCAGCAATCTGGTGCTCAGCGGCCAACGCAGCATGACGTCGCTGCAGTTCGGCTACAGCAATCTGGCGACCCGCTATGGTATTCGCCTGGTTAAAGGCGACGTCAGTGCGATTGATCCGGTTGGCCACAGCGTTAGTCTGGCTGATGGTAGCAAGTTGCCTTATGACCGTCTGGTCGTGGCGCCCGGCATCGATTTCGACACCATCGCCGGGCTGGAAACACCAGCTGCCCAAGCCAGGGTGCTGCATGCCTGGAAGGCCGGAACACAGACCACCCAACTGCGCAACCAGTTGCTCGCCATGAAACCCGGCGGCGTCTTTGCCATGACCATTCCGGCCAAGCCCTATCGCTGCCCACCGGGACCTTATGAGCGCGCTTGTGTCGTTGCCGACTGGCTGAAGAAGAATCGTGCAGGTTCCAAGGTGATCGTGCTTGATGCGAATCCCGGCATTACCGCCGAGCCGCTGGCCTTTACCAACGCTTTCGAGGTGGTGCACAAGGGCGTTATCGAATATCACCCGGGAGTCAGCATCAGCAGCATTGATGCCAGCACGATGACGCTGAATTCCAACCTTGGCAGTATCAAAGCTAACGTAATCAACGCCATTCCAGCACACAAGGCCGGAAAGGTTGTTATCGATAACGGTCTGGCCAATGTCGGCGGGCGCTGGGCGGGCGTTGATGTACTGACCTATCAGTCCACTGCTGCACCTGGTATTCATGTCATTGGTGATGCTTCTGCAACAACGCAACCCAAGGCTGGGCATATCGCCAACCAGGAAGCAAAAATCTGTGCCGACGCCATTGTTCGCCTGCTCGCCGGACGCAGCCCGGATCCGTCGCCAATCACTAATTCGGCCTGCTATTCACCGATCACGGCAGATACGGCCTCGTGGCTGACCGCTGTTTTTGCTTATGACCCGGTGAGCCGCACGATGCAACCGGTACCAGGTGCAGCGGGAGAAGCGGCAGCACGCTCACAGGACAACTACAAAGAAATGATCAAGTGGTTTAACACCTTGATGGAAGACAGCTTCGCCTAAGCACTTGGCTGACCGGGTTCGTGACTTTTAACGAATCCGGTCTTTTACCAGCAAGGTCGGGTTTCAACCCGACATTTTCGGGCTGCAGCCCGACCTACTGACCGAGTTTGTGGACAAGTCCGCGACCCCGGGTTTTATCCAGAGGAGAAACGATGCTTTACAAGCCCGGAATATCTCGGCCTTCTGCCGGCTTTACCCTACTCGAGCTGCTGGTTGTCGTCGCCATTATTGGCTTACTCGCTGCCTACGTTGGGCCGCGCTATGTAGCACAACTCAACAAGTCCGAAATCACTGCTGCTCGCACGCAAATTGAAGCGCTGGCCCGCGCACTGGAATCCTATCGCCTTGATAACGGCAACTACCCGCCGGCTGAAATTGGTCTGACTGCCCTGCTTAAGCGCCCCAACAACCAGCCGCGGTGGAATGGCCCCTACTTACAGAAAGATGTTCCGGCCGACCCGTGGGGCAATGCTTATTTTTATCGTCTAAGCAATGCGGCCGGCAGCGGGCGGGATTTCGAACTGCTTTCCTTTGGTCGTGATGGTCGCGCTGGCGGTAGCGGCGAAAACGCCGACATCCGGTTCTGAGCAAAATGAATTTCGCCATCCGAGCCATTGGCCCTAACGGAGTTGAAACCCTCCATATTGAGGCCGCTAATCAGGAGGAAGCTGCCCGCCACCTCGCTGCTCGGGATTTTCGCCCACTATCCATCAAGGCGACAGACAAACCGGCCTGGCAACAATTGATCACTGGCAGCAGCAGCCAAAGTGCATTTGACTTGCCGTTATTCAGCCAGGAATTGCTGGCCCTGCTTGAAGCCGGGCTGACCTTGACGGAAGCTCTTGACGCTTTACACGAAAAAGAACGAAGGCCGGCAATCAACAAAGTGCTCGCCACCTTGCGCGCCCGACTCGGCGAAGGGCTGCGTTTTGCAACCGCCCTCGCTGCCCAGCCGGAGATTTTCCCGCCCTTATATTGCGGCCTGATGCGTGCCGCTGAAGGCACTGCAAGCCTCAATAACTCGCTGGCCCGCTACATCGAATATCGCAGTCGTGTTGATCTGGTGCGCCGTCATGTAACGCAGGCGATGATTTACCCCGCCATTCTTTGCGGCGTCGGCCTTCTGGTCAGCCTTTTTTTGCTTGGCTACGTTGTGCCGAGTTTCTCGAGTGTTTACCAAAGTTCAGGTCGCGACATTCCGCTCGCCTCAAAACTCTTGTTGCAGTGGGGTCGTTTTGTTGCCGACAACGCTCGCCTGCTGGGCGGTATTGGCGTATCGGCTTTGCTGGCGCTGATCTGGTTCATCCGCAAGCCACAGACACGAAAAGCCTTGAGTACCGGACTTTCGAGGGCAGTACGACGCTTACCGCAAATCGGCGAACGCTTGCATACCTTCGAGCTGGCTCGACTTTATCTGGCGCTCGGCACACTGCTCGAAGGCGGACTACCAATCTTATCGGCAATTGAATTGTGCGACGGACTGGTCTCAACCAGGATACAACGCGCTCTGCACCAGGCAGCGAAGCGAATTGATGAAGGCCAACTTGCTTCGACCGCCTTTGACGAAGCCGGTTTGTGCACTCCGGTTGCGCTGCGTCTGATGCGCGTCGGTGAACGCACCGGTCAGCAAGGCGACATGCTGGCCCGCGCCGCGCGCTTTCACGATGGCGAAATCGAGCGTTTCATCGCCCGCTTTACACGCAGCTTTGAGCCTTTGTTGATGGCGGCCATCGGCATCATCATCGGCGGCATCGTGGTGCTGCTTTACATGCCAATTTTTGACTTGGCGGGGAGTTTCCAATGAGCGCACATTTGCCTGTCGATCAGCAAAATGCCTGGCTTGATGATTACCCGGTTGCGACATTGTCACTGCTCAATAGCCTGACCCCTGCTTTTGACCGCTTGCCTTTGAGCGATACGCTGGACCGTCAATGCGTTCTTTTTCGTGACAATGTGGCATCCGAAGGGCACGTTCTACGGGGCGCAGTGAACCGCTATATCGGTGTGATTGCCGATCCGCTGGACAGCAAACTGCAACGCTGGGCCGAGGCACGCGCTGGCGATCTTGTGATCTGGCATCTTGCCAGCACTGAAGACCTCACCGCGTGGTTAAGCAAGCAAGCCGAAGGTAAGCGGCTAATGTCCTCGCCTGAAAAGGAGTCGCATCATTCAGGCGAAGAAAGTGCCGAAAAAACTTTGGCGGTCACCCGGAGCAGCCAGCAAACCAGCCCGATTGTTCGGCTGGTCAATGCCACGCTGCACGATGCGCTGCGTTTAGGGGCCAGCGACATCCACCTTGAATCAAGCGGCAGCGGGCTGGATATCCGTTACCGCATTGATGGCGTGCTGGAACATATTCGTAGCGTGCGCGGCACGGAGGTGGCCACACAGGTCATCTCGCGCCTCAAGGTTCTGGCTGAGCTGGACATCGCCGAAACCCGTATTCCGCAGGATGGCCGGCTGGCCATCCGGCTTGACGATAAAGCCCGGCGTATTGATTTGCGTGTTTCGATCATGCCCAGCATGCATGGCGAAGACGGGGTATTACGCATCCTCGACAAACGCCATCTGATGCAGGGTGACACGTCACTGACGCTGGAAGGACTGGGTTTTGCCGGCAGCGACATAGAACGCCTGCGCGAATTGTCTGCCGAGCCCTATGGCATGCTGCTGGCCAGCGGCCCGACCGGTAGCGGAAAAACCACATCGCTCTACGCCGTGCTGTCGGAAATTAACAATGGCCGCGAGAAAATCATCACCATTGAAGACCCGGTTGAATACCAATTGCCCGGCGTTCTACAGATTCCGGTTAACGAGAAAAAAGGCCTGAATTTTGCCCGTGGCCTGCGCTCCATTCTGCGTCACGACCCGGATACCATCATGGTGGGGGAAATCCGCGACCGCGAAACGGCTGAAATCGCGATTCAATCGGCGCTAACAGGGCATCGCGTGCTATCCACGCTGCATGCCAACAATGTCTTCGATGTCTTTGGCCGCTTCAGCCACATGGGCATTGACCCCTATTTGCTGACCTCAGCGATCAGCGGCGTCTGGGCGCAAAGACTGGTGCGCAAACTATGCCCGGTTTGCGCCAGAGCGCATGTCCCAAGCACGCAACAAATTCATGAACTGCAAATTTCTGGCGACAGTCCGCATCACGGCTTCAGGCAAGCCGTTGGTTGTGACGCCTGTCGTGATACCGGCTATCGGGGACGCAGCGCTATTGTCGAGATCCTGGCCCTTGACGACGTGCTGCGTACCCTGATAGCCCAACGGGCACCATTCAACGAAATTCGCGACGCTGCTCGCCGGCAAGGCGCACGCAGCCTGCGTGAAGCCGCTCTCGATCTGGCCCGGCAAGGGCTAACCACGCTTGAGGAGGTACGCCGTGTCACGGCTCGCCATTAAAAATCTGCTCGGGCCAGAAAAACTGCAGCTGGACATAGGCTGTTCATGCCTGGTTTTACAGAGCGGCAAATCAATCACCACTAGTGAACTGGCTTTGCCCCTGAAATCCGGCCTACCTTCCCTGGAAGCACTCGCCGGGTTGCGCACGGCTATCGTTAACCTATGCGACGCCTTTCCATCGAGAAAACGAGTGCTGGAAATCACCCTGAGCGACATCCTGGTTCGCAGCTGGATTGTCGACCGCCTGCCTGGCCTCGCCACGCTGGCAGAAATCGAAGCCCTGGCCGATTCCCAGATGGGTGAGCTATTTGGTGACGGCAACGGGGATGCCGGCGAATGGGTTATCCGGGTTGATGCCACACCATTTGCCAGCCATTGGCCGGCAATTGCATTGCCCAAAGCGCTGCTCGCACTACTGATAGAAATTGCCGGCAGCTACGGCTGGCAACTGGCCAAAATCCAGACGCGTTTTGTACGCTGCTTAAATGACTGGCGCCGCAACCCTTTCAAGCGCTCAAAACTGTTTATTTTTAGTTTGGATACTCCTGACGGATTAACCATTGCCATCCGCAACGCCGAGCAATGGCAAACACTACGCACCCATCCGCCACTGGCCATGCTGGCGACCGATTTACCCGCCATGCTGCGCCGCGAATGCCGGGTTGCCGGCCTGCTTTTTGAAGACTACCGGATCGAACCCCTGCCCTGGGTATCCATGGAGCATTCTGCATGAGTCTGCGAATCAACTTTGCACCGACCGCGAAACCGCTATCGCCACAACGGCTGGTAACAAGCGCCATCATGCTCGCCCTGACCCTCGGTCTGGTGTGGTTGCAGAGCAATGAAACCGAGGCCAGCCTGCCGCCCAATCAGGCCCGGATGCCCTCAGCAGAAGGAGTCCGCAGTATCAATAACGCCATCGACGACCTCAATTTTCCCTGGCTGGCCGTGCTTAACTCAATCGAAACCAGTGCCGACGAAAGCCTGCGCTTCCTCCAAATCGATGCGGATACACGGGATAAGCGGATGACCATGCAGGGCGAAGCACGCAACAGCAAAGCGGTACTCGAGCTCCCCAACCGCTTGCGCCGTAATCCGGCGATTGCAGACGCCCGCGTTGTCAGCCAAAGCCCGGCCAGCAATGCCGATAACCATGATTTTCCAGAGCGCTTTGCGCTAGAGGTAATATTCCAGGGTACAGAAGGGGCGCAACCATGACCTCAAGCACTTTCACGCTGCTTGACCTGCGCCTGATGCTAACGCGCCAGCCACTCACCACCCTGCTCCTGGTCAGCATTCTCGCCATGGCCGCCTTGCTGCTCAAGCACAACGACGAAATCCAGCCCGCAGAACTGACTAACGCCATTGACCCGGCCCGGGTCATTGCTGCTCAGCGGAATTTCCAAAACATCCTGATCCCGCCAGCAGACCTTGCCCTGGCACAGCAAGCTATCCTGGAAAGCGCGGCGCGCCATCAACTGAGCATTGGGCATGTTGAATACGCTCAGGAAACCGAAGCCGGTGCCGGCTTTGCCCGATCATCAATGAATTTTTCACTGACCGGCAGCTACGCCAACATCCGAACGTTCATCGACAATGCCCTGGCCACACAGCCAGCCCTCTTGATCCGCCACCTGAACATCCAGCGCGAAAGCGTAACAAAGGAAAATTTAGCCCTCAAAGCGACGTTGACCGCGCAATTCCTGACTGAGCGCCGCTGACATGAAACCCATTCTGCTCATCATCCCGCTAGCGCTAGCGCTGCTCATGTTCATCGGCACAGACACGCCGGTGATCGCCAGCAGCGAATTCCTCAGCGCACAGGGAACTCCAGATACGCAAATGATCCGGACGCTTCAACGAACCAGCAAAGAAAGCAATCAGGCCAATGCGGAAGTGCGCGATCCGTTTGCTGTACCACCAACCACAGCAGCACCCACTGAACAAGCCACCGCTTCGTTTCCCCCTGTGCTGGCCAATACTGCGCCCCCGGTTCCCGACTTCAGGATTTTAGGCAAACAGGAAGATGACGATGGCTGGGCGGTATTCATTAGCGACGCTGAAAAACCCGGCGAGGTCTGGGTAGTTCGCGAAGGAGAAGCCTTCAATGACAATTTTCGCGTTAGCAAACTGGCGCCCCCTTTGTTGATCATCAAAAACACACGTAGCCGCCAGAGCCGAACCTTCAATATCGGGAAAGATGAAGAATGAAACACGAATCACCACAGCGAAAAATCGTGCGTACTTTTTGCGGAATTTGCTTCGCCATGCTGCTGGCTGCCTGTGCGACAAACTCGCCGGTACTGCATGAAAGCCAGGTATTAATGATCCAGGGACGACACGAGGAAGCACTCGTTCACCTCGAAAACGCTTTACGGGAAAACCCGAACAATGCTGAATTACGTCTCGCCGTGGCGCAAACTCGCGAAAGAATCAGCTCGCGCCAACTTCAGCAAATTCAGGCGCAAGTAAAACAGGACAGTCTCAAGCGCCAGCAAGAAACTGAGACGCCCGCGCGCCCTGCCCTCGTAGAGCAGACCGCTCCGACGGGTCTTGATAAGCCGATCAACGTTGATTTCAAGGGCGCTACGCTGGCACAAGTCTGTCAGGTGCTTTACCGTACATCAGGCCTGAATTTTATTTTTGACAAGGATGTGCCGCTCGACCAACCAATCAGCATCACCCTGCGCCACACACCGGTGCGCGAAGTGCTCTCGCTGATTCTGCTTTCTCAACAACTGGGACAGCGCCCCGTCAATGCCGACACAGTGATGATTTATCCCAACACGCCCAATAAGGCGCGTGATTATCAGCCGTTGACGGTGCGTAGTTTTTACCTGACCAATATCGAAGCCAAGACAGCCGCAGCAACACTGCGCACCATACTTAAGGCGCGCGACCTGATCAGCGATGACAAGCAAAACGTGGTGGTTATGCGAGATACCCCAGAGGCAATACGAATGGCGGAAAAACTGCTCGCGGTGCATGACATGCCCGAGCCGGAAGTGATGCTCGAAGTCGAAGTACTTGAAGTCAAACGCAGTCGATTGCTGGAGCTTGGTCTGCTCTGGCCCAGCTCCTTGATGCTGAGCCCCCTCGCCTCAATAGCGGGTGGCCCGGTAAGCCTAAAAGATCTTGTCAACACGACATCAGCCAGCCTGGCCGCGACCGTGCCAAGCTTCGGCATCAATGCCCGCGCTGAAAGTGGTGATACCAACGTACTTGCCAACCCGCGCATCCGTACCCGCAACCGAGAAATCGCCAAAATCATGATTGGCGATCGGGTGCCCAACATCAGCACCACCTCAACCGCAACTGGTTTTGTTGCCGAGTCGGTGCAATACATCGATATCGGCCTCAAGCTGGATGTCCAACCGACGATTTACCTCGACAACGAAGTAGCGATCCGGATCAACCTGGAAGTTAGCAACATCACCGGATTGATTCAGACCAAGTCCGGCACGCAGGCTTATCAGATTGGTACGCGCAACGCCTCAACCGTGCTACGCCTTAAAGATGGCGAAAATCAGGTTTTGGCCGGGCTGATTAGCGATGAAGAACGCTCTACCGGAAGAAAAGTACCGGGGTTGGGCGATATTCCCATATTGGGCAGATTGTTCGGTAGCAAACTCGATGAAGGGCAGAAAACGGAACTTGTCTTGTCCATTACGCCGCGCCTGATTCGCAACAATAAACGCCCTGGTATTGATCTGACTGAATTCAGCATTGGGCCAGAATCGGCAATGCGTCCCTCGGCGCCGGACATGTCCTACTTCACCGAGGCTGTGCCGGTTTCACCCCCACCCGCAGCGCCCACTGCTCGCTAATGAAATTCCGACACGGCTTTACGCTGATTGAAATGATGGTAACCCTCGCCATCATTGCCGTACTCGCTACGCTGGTCGTACCGATGGCGCAAATCAGCGTTCAGCGCAGCAAGGAGCAGGAATTGCGCCTTGCCCTGCGCGAAATTCGCAATGCCATCGACGCCTATAAACGCGCCGCCGATGAAGGTCGCTTGCCACGTGATAGCACCGCCAACGGCTATCCGGCCAGTTTGCAGGTTTTGGTCGATGGCATTGGTGACGAAAAGCACCCAAAACGACAAAAAATCCGCTTTTTACGCCGTTTACCGCGAGACCCTATGTTTCCTGACGTCGCAATCGACGCTGAAAAGACGTGGGGACTGCGCAGTTATACCAGCGAATCCAATGACCCGAAGGAAGGCTCCGACATCTATGACATTCATTCCCGCTCTCCCCGGTCGGGGCTGAACAACGTGCCATACAGAGACTGGTGATGGCACGCGGATTCACGCTGATCGAACTCTTGGTGGTACTGGCTATCGTTGCCCTGCTATCCGCGCTGGCCATGCCACGCTATGCGCAATATGTTGAGCGTCATCGCGAAAATGTCCTCGCTGAAAACCTGCGCCTGACACGCGATGCACTGGAGCAATTTCATGCTGATCGTGGACGCTACCCGGACTCGCTGGATGAACTGGTTTCACGCCGCTATCTGAAAAATCTACCGATCGACCCCATTCTGGAAAGTAGTCGCCAATGGCTGCTAAGCGAGCCTCTCCCGCCCAACGGAGGAAAAGTTTCTGATCTGCATAGTGCAGCACCCGGCATCGGGCGTGATGGTCGTCGGTTTTCCAGTTGGTAACTCATGCCCGCCCTCAAACGACAAACCGGCATGATTTACATAGCGTTATTACTGGCCATCGCGCTAATTGGGGGCTTATCGGCGGTTGGATTGAACGTTGCACAAACCCTGCAACAACGCGGTGCAGAAACCGAATTGCTAGCCATCGGTCTGGAGTTTCGCAACGCACTTCAGTCGTACGCCGAGGCAACGCCCAACGGCCTGCCCAACACACCCGCTGCGCTAGAGGAATTGCTGCGTGACCCTCGACACCCTGGCATCAAACGCCACTTACGGCGTATTTATTACGATCCATTCACCGGAAAAGCGGAATGGGGAGTCGTTCGCGGTCCTGACCAGCGCATCCTCGGCATACATAGTCTGAGCAATACGCCAACATTAAAACGCGAGAACTTCCCGACTGAACTGGCCGCATTAAGCGGCAGCTTGCACCACGCCGACTGGATTTTTGCAATTACAGCTTTGCCCAGGCAAGATCAAGACGGAACAACCGGGGTAGGAAACCAGAGGGTAACAGTGCTGCCAACCCCGATCTGACTGGTAATTTCAACCTGGCCGCCATGCAACTGGACAATTTCATGGACGATGCTCATGCCCAGCCCGGTGCCCGGAATTTTGCCGGACGTATCGACGCGGTAAAAGCGCTCAAAGATACGGGCACATTGCGCCGGCGTCATTCCGATGCCGTGATCGGTGATGCGGATGCCACTCAGCGATGTGCCGGGGGCAATTGGCGTCAGCTCAACGCTTACGGCGCTACGCTCGGGCGAATACTTGTAGGCATTCGAGAGGACGTTAAGCACAGCCTGGGTCAGTTTATTTCGGTCGGCGCGAATACACTGTGAACCGACGGCGACTCGTAATTCGGGAGAGTCCCTACCGTTTGGTGCCCGGAAACCTGTAATGATCTTGGGCAACAGTTCGCACAGGTCGATTGACTCAATACTGAAATCCGTACCGCGACGTGCCTCGATTCGGGCCAGGTCGAGCAGTTCATTGATGATTGAAATCATCAGTTCCGATTGTCGGAAAATTGTCTCCAGAAATTCGTTGCACTCCTCTGGTGTAAACGCCTGCGTCAGCATCAACTCGGTGAACCCATAGATGGACGCCATCGGTGTCCGCAGTTCATGCGCAGCCATCGAAAGAAATTCACTCTTCAGACGGTCGACTTCCGATTCATGGGTGATATCGCGCAGATAGAGAATCTGCGTGACGGTACCTGCCTGGGATACACGCAGGCCAATTTCCAGGATGCGCTTGCCAGCGCCCGCGATTTCGATCGTCTGACGCTGCGCGCTGGAAGTGCTGATTCTTTGTGCACTGCGCAGTGCTGAAATGCCTGGAAAGCTTGCCGGAGAGGTACATTCACGCGCAAGTCGTTCTGAAAACATACTTTCGTCGAGCCCGACAATTTCGGACTCGGTCAACCCGGTCAGGCGCATGAAGGCCGGGCTGGCGTACTTGACACGACGCTGCATATCGAAGGAAACAAAGCCGTCGGGACTCAAGGCAAAAATAGCCGTTAGTTGCTCGCTTTTGTCCTCGGCCCAGGCCTGAGCCCGTTCAGCCACTAATTGCGCATCCTGGCGCATCATATTCTCGGTACGCAGCAGTTCATTGCTGTCACCCAGTTGCTGCGCCATGCTGTTGAACGCCTGCGCAGTCTGTGCCAGATCGTCATTACCCTTGATCGGCACGCGATAATCGAAATCGCCAGCGGCAAAGCGATAACTGGCGCTACGCAGCGCTACCAGTTGGCGGGCAAGATAGCTGCCGAGCAACCAGGAAAAAAGTGCGACGAGCACCATTTCCATTGCAGCAATGCCGGCTGCCCAGCGCTGAGCCGAGGCCAAAAGGCCTTTCATGGGCGCAGTCGACACGCCAAGCCGTACCTCGCCCTGCTGAATGCGCCCCGCCATGATCGGTGCAACCCAGTCGAAGATGCCGTCGCTTACCTGATCAATATGCGCTTGCGGATGGAAGGTGCGGGCAAGCAAGGAGGCGTCGCCACGCTCGGCAAGCACCACGCCAGCAGCGTCGACGATGCGAACGAAAGCAATCTGGCCCGACGCCATCGCCTCGGCAACGAGGCTGTCGAGGGTCGCCAGATCCTCCGAGATGACCGCATCTTTGGCTGCGACTGCAAGTAGTTGGCCGCCCAGTTGCACCCGACGCGTCAGTTCGGCCTCGTTGGAATCCCGCAGAATCGACAGGGCACTGCTGACCAGAATGACGAGCAAGACCATTTCGATCAGTGCCACACCGAGAATGGTTTTAGTGCGAAAGTTCATGGCTGATTTTATGCGTTAACGCGATTCGGCAAATACTCACTGCCGGCCGTAACGTTCAAGCAGCGTGATGTCGAGTGCCCTGATATCGTTCCAGTCGTTGTTCTGCGCGGCCATGATGCCCTTGAAGGCCAGTGGTGCGAGTAGATGTCGCCCGGCCTCGTCATTGGCCAGAGAAGCCATCGCCGCCAATACCCGGTTAATGACTTCAGGTGGAACTCGGGGATGTGCGGCAAAAGCGTGGGGGGTATAGGCCTGCGTTTCGGTCAGGATGCGCAGTGTATTTCGGATTTCCGGGGGCGTTGCCTCGAAGGTACGCTGAATTCCACCACCAGCAGCTTGCAGTCCGGACGCGACAGCGCGGTAGACCGAATCGTGCGATGCAACAAAACGGGCATCGATGGGAATGTTCAGCCGGCCGAACTCGGCTTGCGGGAGGATACTGGCGGCAAAGGCAGCCGGTGCCGGAAACACCACGGTTTTTCCGGCTAGATCACCAGGTTTCTGATAGGAACTATCTTTCCTTACCACCAGAATACCTCGAATTTTCCGGTCCTGTTCCTTGGCAAAAGCCTGGTAGCCAACCCTCGAATGGAAGACCACGTAATGGTAAGGATTCATGTAGGCCAGATCGTAGTCGCCCTGCGCCAGACGCTCCTCGAAAATGGGAATACTCGACGCCGTTCGGAAAACCAGCGGGACCCCGGAACGCTTGCTGATCTCCGCAAAGAGCGGCCCCCACTCTTCAGCCAGCCGGCTGGCAGATTGCTGCGGCACGATGCCAAACGTCAGTGATTTTTGTCCAGTTTGCGCGGTTTGTGCCTGAGCGGATAAAGGCGCGCTGAGTAGAACAGGAAAACTGATGAGTAACAGCGACAGGATAAAACCAGGCAACCTTGAATTCATGCTTTTAACTCGATCAAGCATTTAGACCTCCTCTGTAAGCCGCGCCAATTGGCGTTCTATAACGTGGCACGCTGTAGCGCAAGCAAATACGGGCATCTTCAGCCATGCTGATGCTAGATCGCCTATCCATGCGCTCTGCAGCCATGTTTTACGAAAAGCTGAAGCTTGCCGCTATCCGGGCGCCGCTCGAAGCTGGCATTTAACTGCCTTCTGGAGACGGCGCTCATCAACGAACCTCCGGTGTCGGCTTGTGCGTCAGGTTCAGGCGCTCATTGAGGATGTTCGACATGGCTTCGACCTGGTTGAGCAGGGTTTCCGTCAGGTCGTGGCGGACGTCTTCGGCATAGTTCTGCGTCAGCAACAGTTCAGCAAAACCGAAGATACTGGCCAGCGGTTCGCGCAGTAGCTCAGCGACCTGCGACAGCTGCAGCTCGTTGTTTCTACCTGCCGGCGCTTCTTTCAGGTAATGGATTGCGCGTAGATTACTGCCACTCGTTTCGACCCGCGAATTTTCGAGTGAAAGCGAACTGAACAGCGCACTGAGTCCGGCCTCCCCCATGCCGAATACGGCGGATCCGGTCATCCCGGTATGCCTCTCAAAAGCTGGATTCGCGGCACTTACATTGCCATCACGACCGATGGCAACCATCGCCCATGGGCTGTGCGCCCATGCAGCTTCAAATTCTCCAAGCAAGGGAGCGCCATTTTCGGTTTCCTGATGAGCCGCAACAGTTTTGCCGGCAGCGGACATCGTTTCCGGAGCGTCAAACAAAGCACCTCTCAAATGATGCGCCAGTGCCAGCGGGCTGAATGGTTTGACAAAATAGGCGTTGGCGCCGAGCGAAAGGCCGAACTCCTGGTCGGCCACCTGGCCGCGTGCCGTAGTCAGCACGATATGAATATCTGCCAGTGCAGGGTCACGTTTGATCATCTCGCACAACTGATACCCGTTCATTGAGCCTGGCATCATCACATCAAGCACAACTGCATCCGGGCGGTCAGCAAGTATTCGCTGATAGGCGGAATCGGCCTCGCTCGCTTCGTCCAGCGAAAAGCTGTCGCGCAATGCAAGGCGAAGCAGCCTACGGATGCTTGCTTGGTCTTCTACGATCAGTATCTTTTTCATGCACAGCCTCGGGCGACGCCCTTGCCAAAATCTTCGT
This sequence comes from uncultured beta proteobacterium, assembly GCA_903953145.1. Classification (GTDB taxonomy): domain Bacteria; phylum Pseudomonadota; class Gammaproteobacteria; order Burkholderiales; family Rhodocyclaceae; genus CAJBIL01. Next base: position 7,079 of record CAJBIL010000077.1, on the reverse strand, counting down.
TTGTATCGGGGTTTGTTTTCGCTTCGGCATCGTCACTGAAACGTGCCGCAATCTCACGAAACTGCGCCTGAATATCGACAAATGCATCCACAATTTCGGGATCGAAGTGCGTGCCACGTCCCGCATGGATAATCTCGCTGGCAGCCTCGTGCGACATACCCGGCTTGTAGACCCGGCGACTAACCAGTGCGTCATACACATCAGCGACGGCCATCAGTCGTGCGGAGATAGGAATAGATTCGCCGGCCAGGCCTTCCGGATAGCCGCTACCATCCCATTTTTCCTGGTGGCTGCCGGCGATCTCCTTGGCAAAATGGAGAAACGGTGCGCTGCGACCCATCTGCTGTTCGGCGTGTTCAATCGCCTCCTTGCCTAGTGCAGGGTGCAACTTCATAACTTCGAACTCCTCTGCAGTCAGGCGGCCAGGCTTGAGCAGAATGCTGTCGGGGACGCCAACTTTTCCGATGTCATGCAGCGGCGCCGACTTGAAAATCAGCTCGATGTTGGTCCGTGTCAGCAGATGAGAGAAGTGCGGTTGCCGCTGCAGGTGTACCGCCAGCGCGCGCACATAGTGCTGGGTACGACGCAGGTGGTTGCCGGTCTCGTTGTCGCGTGTTTCGGCCAGCGAGGCGAGGGCGAGAATAGTTACGTCCTGGATGAATTCGAGTTCCTTGGCCTGCTTGGACACCTCACCGACCAGAAAAACGTTTTTGTCCTTGATGAAATCAGCCGCCAGTTTTACCCCTAGCTGAGTCTTGACCCGGGCGCGCAGGATCGGGCCACTGATCGGTTTTGCGATGTAATCGACGGCGCCCAGTTCAAAGCCGGTTTCCTCGTCGGCCTCATTATTCATCGCCGTCAGGAAAATGACCGGAATGTCGCGTGTCAGACGATCGGCCTTGAGACGACGGCAGACTTCATGACCACTCAGGTCCGGCATCATGATGTCGAGCAAGATGATGTCTGGTTTCGGCTCGCTAACGGCCAGCCGCAGCCCCTTCTCGCCGCCATTCGCCGCCTTCAGGCGGTAGTCATCCTTGAGCAGTGCGTTAATGATGCCGAGGATCTCCGGGCTATCGTCGATCACCAGTACGGTGTCGCGGGGCTTTTCGGCGGGGATCAAAGTACTGGCCGGATTCGGATACGGTACTGGCGGGCGCAATGGTGGGTTCATCAGCATGGTCATTTGATTTTCATTTCTGGCGGCTGCTCTGCAGCAGATGTAGCGCATCATCCAGATCACAAGCGCGGATAGCGGCCTCGATTTCCTTCAGGCGTGCTGCGGGCAGGATGCCACGCAGTGTGTTGGTGTTGCGCTCGAGCCAGGCCATGGCTTCCGGATTGCTATCGGTAAGCAAGTGCTCAAGCTCATCGGCTGCTTCCACGCACGCGGCAGCATCCGGCACGGCCTCAATAGCAGGGGGTGGGAGACGCTCAAGCAGCGCGGCAATCAGCTCGCCGAGTTGCAGGTCTAGGGCGCTGATGCGCGAGTCGATTCCGGCACGCGGCTGGTGTTCTACCAGTGCCTGCTCCAGTGCTGCAGCCCTCTCTGCAAGGGCATGAGCGCCGATGCTGCCACTAACGCCCTTCAGACTGTGCGCGAGTCGTTGTGTGGTTTCCCAGTCATCATGATCCAGTGCCAGCCGCATGGCTTCGACCATACCGCCCTGGAGCAGACAAAACTTGCGCAGAGTGGCTACATAAAGCCCGGTGTTACCAAGCATACGTCGCAGTGCAGGCGCGCAGTCGATTGCGGCAATGCCGAGATCGAAAGGCGCGCTTGTCGATGCTTCATCCCGAATAGTCGTTGGCTGCGCAGAACTTTCCTGACGCCTGGGTATCCACTTGAGCAGCGCCTGCCAGAGCAGTTCCGGCTCGATCGGTTTGGCCAGAAAATCATTCATGCCCGCGTCGATGCAACGCTGCCTGTCCTGCGCCAGTACGTTGGCCGTCATAGCCACCACGGGCAGGTCAGCGCAAGCCGGCAGACGGCGCAGTTCGAGGGTGGCCTCAATCCCGTCCATCACTGGCATCTGCATGTCCATCAGCACAAGGTCGTAGCGATGCGTCAGTATCCGCTCCAGTGCAACGCGGCCGTTCTCGGCCAGATCGACGATTAAGTGCGCCTGGCGCAGCAACTCGAGCGCGACCTCCTGATTGATCTCATTGTCCTCAACGAGGAGGATGCGCGCACCGGCAATGGCGTCAAGCTGGTCAAGGCAAAACGATGTTTCATCCATCTCGCTGCGTATCTCGTTGCTGCTGCCGTGCAATACGCGCATTGCGGTGTCAAACAGCATCGAGGCATTAAGCGGCTTGACCAGCACGTCACTGATACCGGCCTCTTCGGCTTCGTGAAAAATCTCCTCGCGGCCGTAGGCCGTCACCAGCAGCAAATGCGGCGGTTCAGCCAAGGCCATTGACTGTATCTGGCGGCAGGCATCAACGCCGTTCATCACTGGCATGCGCCAGTCCATGAATACCAGTTCGTAAGGGCGGTTCTCCTGGTCGGCTCGTTTGACTGCAGCAATAGCGTCACGTCCGGAGGTCACTACATCAACCGCAAAGCTCATGCTACAGAGCATTTCATCCATCACCTGACGTGCATTGTCGTTGTCATCAACAACCAGAACGTGCCGTCCGCGCAGGTCAGGTTCCGGCAACAGCACGCGTTCCTGTGCCAGGCCGTTGCCAAAACGCGCGGTGAACCAGAAAGTGCTGCCTTCACCCTGCACACTATCAACGCCGACTTCGCCGCCCATCAGTTCAGCCAGTTGTTTGCTGATCGCCAGCCCTAATCCGGTGCCGCCGTACATCCTTGTGGTACTGGTATCGCCCTGCGTGAAGGCGGTGAATAGACGGCCACACTGCGCTTCACTCAGCCCGATACCGGTGTCACGCACCGCAAACCACAGGAGCGCGCCGTCGTCGTCACGCTCCCGGACGCGCACGACAATATCGATCTCGCCACGCTCGGTGAACTTGAGTGCATTGTTGGCATAATTGATTAGCACCTGTCCGAGGCGTAGCGAGTCACCAATGAGGTTGACCGGCACGTCGCTGGCCACATCGAGCACTAATTCCAGCCCCTTTGTGGCGGCCTTCTCGCCAATCAGGTTGACCACACTGGCCAGGGTGGTCTCAAGCTCAAACTCGCTGCGCTCGATACTGAGCTTGCCCGCTTCAATCTTGGAAATGTCGAGAATGTCGTTGATGATCGCCAGCAGATGCTGGCCTGAAATCTGTATTTTTTTCAGGTAGTCGACTTGGCGCGGCGTCAACTCAGTCTTCAGGGCAAGATGCGTCATGCCGATAATACCGTTCATCGGCGTGCGAATTTCATGGCTCATGTTGGCGAGGAAATCGGACTTCATGCGCGAAGCATCCTCCGCCAGCGTCCGGGCGCGGCTCATTTCATCTTCCAGTGCGCGGCGCGCGGTGATGTCCTGCAACATGCCAAGGTAGCCGGTTGTCACACCATCAGCGGAGTGCATCGTAGTTGTGAGCAGCAACCCGGTGAAGCGTGAGCCATCCTTGCGCACGAACGTCCATTCACCGCTGTCGCGCCCGCTCACCACAGTACGTGCCAAAACAGCATCAATACCCTTGAGGTCACAACCTGACTCAATATTTATCACTGCCGTTGCAGCATCGGACTCCTCAGCCAGGCGAAGACACGCCAGGTTTTCGCGGCCGACCAGATCTTCGGCACGCCAGCCGAGCATGCGTTCTGCGCCGCTATTGAAGATGCTGATTTTGCCGTCAAGATCGGTGGCAATGACACTTATCTCGGTGGCTGCGGCGAGTATCTCGTTGAGCATCGTATTGCTCTGCTGAAGTTTTTCGCCGCTCTCCAATAGCTCCCGGGTCTGCGCCTCGAGTTCCTCTGCCTGAGCCTGCATGTCTTCAGCCATCTTCTCGGTGCGCAGGTTGCGGCGCAATACTTCGAGCATCGGCGCCAATGCTGCCGGCAGTTCATCGAGCAGCAATTGCCGGCGCGTGTCAGGGGTTGCAAGCAGCGCCAGTTCGACAATGCCGATTGCGGTACGACGCTGCACCAGTGGCAACAGGACAACCCGTGATGGTGGCACATCGATAAGCCCAGAACTCAGGCGAAGTACGCTGCCAGTCGGGTCGTCAAGCAGCAGTGGCGCACGACTCCGGGCACACTGCCCGACCAGCCCCTCGCCAAGCGCATAGCCAGGGCCATTTGCAGGGCACCCATAACCACCGACCGGTTTCTGGACGTTGACGCTATCGCAGTCCACATAGATCAGTCCTTGCACGGCGCCGATCGCAGGACAAAGTTGTGCGAGTACGGTTTCACCAAAGTTTGCCAGCGATTCGGAGGTCTGCACGGCAGCAACAATATCTGCCAGTTGTGCCTTGGCCCAGCGCCTTGCCTCCTGTTCCCGGCTTGCTTGCTGCAACCAGACCAGTGCGTGCGCCATTTCACCGAACGATCCCGGCTGCGCGGTATTGATGTCCTGCGTCAGATCGCCGTCGGCAATCGCATGAGCCACGCTGATAGAGTTACTAATGCCGGCATCGGTGACGTTCGAGAGCTGATTCAGCAACTCTGACAACTCCCGCACATAACCTGTCTTGCCCATGATGCTCATGCGGGTGCTGAAGTCGCCACGCAATGCAGCCGCTTCAACGACATGACGGATCTCTCCGACGATCTGCACCAGACTACTTTGCATGGTTTGCATGGCTTCAAGCATCTGGATCGTTTCATTATCGCCGGCAACCGTGATCGTCGATGAAAGATCGCCAGCTGCAATACGGCTTGCCACCGACGAGCTTTGCGCCATAGCACGAACCAGACCGCGTGCAATGAAAAAACCAATGGCAAAGACGGTAAGCAGCAGTGCGACGCCCAGCGCCAACAGGCTCCAGATGGCGCCTGCTTTTTTCTCGGCACCAACGGCTGCGCTTTTCAGACCAAGCTCCCGGTTGTAATGCATGTGTTCGTGAAGCGTTTCGCCGAATCTCTCCGCCAGCGGTACGGCGTGGTTAATCAGCACAAGCGCTTTCTTATCGTGTTTGCTGCGGGAGGCAAGCAGTAACGGATCAAGATGACTTAAGTATTCGCCCAGTGCCGCGCTGGAAGCGGCCAGCAGATGCCTGTCTTTCTCATCAGCGACCAATGGCTCATAAGCTTTGAGTGTCTTCGTCAGATCGTTCATTACTGCCTTGATCAAGGCCTCTATTTCCTGTTTCTGCATGGCATCATCGGTCAATGCGTGGCGGTAGATGAGTGCGCGCAGTTGCCCGAAGTCACGGGTTTCGTCGTTCAGAATCAGCATCGACGGAACAATGTTGATGTTTGCGAAATTCACCGAGTCATAGACACGACCCATCTCGTAAATGAATACGCCCGCTAATCCAGCAAAAGCGATGACGAAGGAAAGCAGGATTGAATTGAAGCGCTGAGCAATGGTCATTGTCACTTTCCTGAAGGTGCGACGACCTGTAACAGGCTCCGCGATATGGATGTATCAGCCTGCGCGCTCTTGCCGGGCAGCCAGATGGTCACTGACGTGCCATTGCCGATTGCGCTTTCAATAACCACTTCGCCGCCATGCAGGCCGACGATTTCCTGCACGATACTCATACCCAACCCGGTGCCGGGAATCTTGCCCGACGTATCGGCACGGTAGAAGCGCTCGCAAACACGGGCAAGTTGCGCTGACGTCATGCCGATCCCCTGGTCGATCAGACGAATACCAGTGCGCGGCGTCGCGGCAGTATTGGCTTCGGGCGCAATCAGCTCAATACGCACTGAGCCGCCTTCAGGTGAATATTTATAGGCGTTAGACAGCACATTGAGGATCGCCTGTTGTGCTTTTTTGTAGTCGGCCATGACATACAGGGGCGTGGCGGGCATGGAAAGCGTCGGTGCCGATCGCCCTGAGGGCAGCTTGAATCCGCTCACCACTTCATTCACCAGGGTCTGCACCTGTGTCTCTGCAATCACAAAATCCTTGCCCCGGCGCGCTTCGATGCGCGCGAGGTCGAGCAGTTCGTTCAGGATTGACGACATCAATTCAGACTGATTGAAGATGATCGTCAGAAACTCCTTGCAGCTGGCATCGTCAAGCTCCTGAGTAAGCAGCACTTCGGCAAAGCCATAGATACTGGCCATCGGCGTTCGCAGTTCGTGTGCGGCAGTGGACAGGAACTCGCTTTTCATCTGATCAACTTCAGTCTCGTGCGTCACGTCCCGGAAATAGAGAATCTGTGAAACGCTGCTCGCATCGCTTGCACGCAAGCCGACTTCGAGAACACGCTTACCGGCCTGCGACAGTTCGATAAATTCCCTTTTTCCGGACTTATCGTTAGCACTATTTTCGCGCAGCACCTGAACCCCCCGGAAACGTGCACCAGTAAGGCAAAGTTGCGCGAGGTATTCTGAGAAATCCTGCTCCCCAAGGCCGTCAATCTGGCGCAGGTCAATCCCGGTCATGCGGGTAAATGCCGGGCTTGCATATTTGACCCGGCGTGCATCGTTGAACGAAACGAAGCCATCCGGGCTTAACTCGAAAATGGCATTCAGCTGTTCGGTTCTGTCGTGCAATTCGGCTTGCGCCTGGCGCTGCTCAGAGATGTCGGTGTGCGAACCGGACATGCGAACAGCGACACCTTCCGTGTCAAACGAGGCGCGGCCACGGGCCAGAATCCACTTGTAACTGCCATCCTTGCAGCGCAAACGGTATTCGCACTGATAGAACGCTGTTTTGCCATGCAAATGTTGCTGCAATTCGGCAAGCACGCGCTCTTCGTCGTCCGGGTGGATACGCTCTTCCCAGGCACTCACGTTATCGCTCAACTCGTCTTCGTTGTATCCAAGCATGGTCTTCGAGCGCGTCGAAAAATAGACATCACCAGTCGCCGTGTTCCAGTCCCAGATCCCGTCGTTAGTGCTGATGACGGCAAGTTCCCAGCGCTCCTGGCTGGCACTTAGTGCGCGCTGCATTTCCTTGCGGTCAGTAACATCACGCGCGAAACCGACAGTGCCGAATAGTTTGCCACTCTGCGAAATTACCGGCTTTTTATAGGTCTCGATCCAGCGT
>CAJBIL010000076.1 GCA_903953145.1 uncultured beta proteobacterium | reverse complement strand
ATTAACGCCAAAGGCATGTTGCCGGACGGCCTGAAAATTGTCGCCTACTATGATCGTTCCGAACTGGTTGATGCCGCACTATGGACTGTCACCAAGGTGCTGCTTGAAGGGGTGCTGCTGGTGGTGGTGGTGCTTTTCCTCTTCCTCGGCGATGTACGGTCGTCGCTGATCGTTGTTGCAACACTGGTGCTAACGCCCCTGCTCACCTTTGTGGCGATGAACAAGCTGGGGATTTCGGCCAACCTGATGTCACTCGGTGGTCTGGCCATCGCCATCGGTTTGATGGTTGACGGCTCGGTCGTGGTGGTTGAAAACGCCTTTTTGCAACTCGGGCGCAAGGCAAAAAGCGGTGAAAGTCAGTTGCGCATCATCCTGCATGCCGTGGTTGAAGTGGCAACACCCGTTATTTTTGGCGTCGGCATCATCATCCTGGTGTTTTTGCCGCTGATGACGCTGCAAGGCATGGAAGGCAAGATGTTTGCCCCGCTGGCCTACACCATTGCCATTGCGCTGGCGATTTCGCTAATTTTGTCGCTGACGCTGACGCCGGTGATGTCGACCTATCTGCTGAAGCCCCCGGCGCATGACGGCGACCACGACACGCGTTTGATCGCTTTCATGAAACAGCGTTATCTCAAAATGCTGCACTGGACGCTGGCCAATGAAAAGAAAACGGTGATCGCCGCGGTGCTTGCCTTTGGCCTGACGGTGGCCACCCTGCCCTTTCTGGGTACGGCGTTCATCCCGGAAATGAAGGAAGGCTCGGTGGTGCCGGGTATCAATCGGGTGCCGAATATCTCGCTTGAAGAGTCCATCAAGATGGAGATGGAGGCCATGCGCTTGGTCATGGAGGTGCCGGGCGTCAAATCGGCGGTGTCCGGTGTCGGTCGTGGCGAGTCGCCGGCTGATCCGCAGGGGCCGAATGAATCGACGCCGATTGTCAGCCTCAAGCCGCGCAGCGAATGGCCTTCAGGCTGGTCGCAGGATGACATTCAGGATGCCATGCGCGAGAAGCTCAAAGTCTTGCCGGGCGTGCAGGTGGTGATGGCGCAGCCGATTTCGGACCGGGTTGATGAAATGGTCACCGGCGTTCGGTCGGATATCGCGGTCAAGGTCTTTGGCGATGATCTCGAGCAGCTAAAGAAACTGGCCGGCCAGATCGGCAAGGTCGCCCAGACCTTGCAGGGCGCACAGGATTTGCGCATCGAGCGGGTCAGTGGTCAGCAGTATCTGTCGGTCGATATCGACCGGCAGGCAATTGCCCGCCTGGGCCTGAATGTGGCCGATGTAAATGACGTGCTGGAAACCGCGATTGGCGGCAAGGTCGTGACGGAAATCTTTGAAGGTGAGCGGCGCTTCCCCGGTGTCGTCCGTTTGCCGGAGCGCTTTCGCAATAATGTCGAGGCGATTTCCAATGTGCTGATTACCTCGCCGAACGGCGCGCAGGTACGCTTGACGGATGTCGCCAAAATTCGGGTGCAGGATGGCCCGGCGCAGATTTCGCGCGAACTGGGCAAACGCCGTATCGTGATCGGGGTGAACGTCAAGGATCGTGACCTCGGCGGCTTTGTGGCTGAATTGCAGCAAAAGGTTGAAGCGCAGATCAAGTTGCCGGAAGGCTATTACCTCGAATGGGGTGGCCAGTTCCAGAACATGGAACGGGCGCTCGGCCACCTGACGGTGATTATCCCGATCACCATTGCGGCGATTTTCTTCCTGCTCTTCATGCTCTTTAATTCGCTGCGGTTTGCAACCTTGATCATCACCGTGCTGCCTTTCGCCTCCATCGGCGGCATCATCGGGCTCTTTGTTTCCGGGGAGTATCTGTCGGTACCGGCATCGGTCGGCTTCATCGCACTCTGGGGTATCGCCGTGCTGAACGGCGTGGTGCTGGTGTCTTATATTCGCGGTTTGCGTGAAGACGGCAGGACGGTGCAACAAGCCGTGATCGAAGGCGCCACGCTGCGCTTCCGCCCGGTGATGATGACGGCGACGGTAGCCATGCTCGGCCTGATTCCCTTCCTGTTTTCCAGCGGGCCGGGGTCAGAAGTCCAGCGTCCGCTGGCGATTGTGGTGATCGGTGGCCTGATTACCTGCACCCTGCTGACCCTGCTGGTTTTGCCCACAATTTACCGCTGGTTTGATGAGGAGAAGGTCGAAGCATGAAAGAGATCAAGGCAATTATTCGCCCCAACAAACTCGCTGCGTTGCGCGATGCCCTCGTCGCCCTGCCCGGCTTCCCCGGCATGACGGTCAGCAAGGTCGAAGGCTGTAGCGCACCCAGCCGGCACCTTGCACATCATAATATCAAGGAGCAACTCACCGACTACACGCCCAAAGTGCGTATCGAAATTATTGCGCCGGATGATGTGGTGCAGCTGATTTTTGACTGCATCACCCGGGTCGCACAGACCGGTCATTACGGGGATGGACTGGTCTGGGTCACCGAGGTTGAGCAGGCTGCCTTTGTGTTCAAAACTACGCAGGGCAATGCGTCCTGAATTGTTTCGTGACTGCCGGCACGCTGCGCGGCACTACAAATAACGTACTTACGATAATGCACCTCACAACTGGTCAATCGAGCTTGCCAACTCATCGATTGCTTGCGGATGTCCTTGCATTAGCTCCAGCGCCTGGGCAGACGCTTTTACAAGATATTTGCGGGCAGGACCGGGAGATCCATTACCGCTGTTTCGATTGCTCCAGGATACTTCTCTCCCAATGCGGCCAGAATGACCGATGCCTGGAAAATATCTTTCCCTGTTTTTGTGTCACGATTTGTTCAAAGCTGTATAAATATCAGCTTGTGGATGGCAAAGTGTTCCGCTATCGGGATTCGCACAGACCCGGCAGAACCACAAAAAACGGGAGCTCCAGCTTTCACATGCCCGTCAATTGAGCCAAAAAGCGTCGTCAAGGCGGGGGATATTGACTGAAACAAGGGAGTGACCATGACAGATCAGGCACTACGGCATAGCCGTCGTTATTTCCAGAGAGGTTTGACGTGGGAATTAACTACTTTTCACGACTCACGACTCAAGAGAGCAGTCGTAAGGTAATCCATTAACACGCGCACCCGGTGCGGTACCTGCCGGTTGCTTGGCAGCATGGCGTAGATGCCGAGTTCCGGGATTGGGTAGTCGGCAAGGATTGGGGCGATCCGGCCGGCGGCCAGAAAACTGTCGGTGATGAAATCCGGCTGGCAGGTGATGCCCAACCCCTGCGCGGCTGCCTCGGTTAGCACATCCCCGTTATTGGCATTGATCCGGCTGCGAATCGGGAAGTTCTCCAGTTGCCCGTTGATCATGAATTGCCAGTTTTGCTGCTTGCCGGCCGCCGTATAGCCCAGACACTCATGGTGGATAAGTTCAGCAGGATGTTGCGGGCACCCATGCCGGGCCAGGTAATCAGGTGCGGCGACAACCAGCATCTGCCCTGTCCCGATTTTGCGCGCCACGTCACCCGCTTCAAGGCGCCGTGTAATACGGATCGAAAGATCAATGCCCTCTTCGATGAGGTTAACCTGCCGGTCGGTGTAATCCATCACCAGACTGACTTCCGGGTAGCGTTGCGAGAAATCGAGCAGCAATGGCGCCAGGCGTTTGAGGCCGAAACTGAGCGGCAGGCTGATGCGAATATTGCCACGCGGGGTCAGGCGCTCTTCGGCGACATCGGCCTCTGCCGATTCAACCAGATTGAGGATGACCCGGCATTTCTCCAGATAAGCGGTACCGGCTGAAGTCAGTGCCAACCGGCGGGTACTGCGCACCATCAGTTTGACACCGAGGTGCACCTCCAGCGCGGCAATCTGTCGCGTCACCACGGAGCGCGCAACGCCAAGCTGCAACGCCACCGCCGAGAAACTCCCCAGTTCGGCAACCCGCACGAAAAGGTGCATCGCATCCAGCCGGTCCATTGTTGTCAATCCAGCAACAAGTATTTGCAGATTGTCTCCTATTTCAGATCAAAAGAGGCGGTTAAAGTTCGTCCATCACTTCTGGAGTGCCTCAAATGACACCGACCCAACCCGCGCTTTTTGTTCCACACGGTGCGCCAACCTTTGCCCTGCGCCCCGGCGCTGCCGGTGCAGCCATCGCGGCTGCGGCCCGTGGCTTGCCACAGCCGCGCGCCATCATCATCGTTAGCGCGCACTGGGATACGGCGGT
>CAJBIL010000075.1 GCA_903953145.1 uncultured beta proteobacterium | reverse complement strand
GGACTTTTTTACCGATACCCAATGGACGCCGCTCTTTGATGATGCGCATTACGGCATCATGGTTCTGGTGTCAGGCACCATCACCAGTTCGCTTGTTGGTCTGGGTGTGGCGATTCCGCTGGGTACGATTATCGCTATCTATCTTTCCGAGTTCGCGCCACACAAAGTGCGTGAAATCGCCAAGCCTTTCCTTGAATTGCTCGGCGGTGTGCCAACCATTGTGTATGGCTACTTTGCCCTGCTCGTGGTGACGCCGTTGCTACAAACGTTCATTACCGATTTGCCGGGCTTTAACATGCTCTCCGCCGGCTTGGTGATGGGCATCATGATTGTTCCGTATGTGAGCTCGATTGCTGAAGATGCCATGCGCGCTGTGCCGATGAGCCTGCGTGAAGGCTCTTATGCAATGGGCGCCACGCGCTTCCAGACGGCGATCAAGGTGGTGACGCCGGCAGCGCTTTCAGGCCTTGCTGCCGCCTATATCCTCGGCATTTCCCGCGCCGTTGGCGAAACAATGATTCTTGCCGTGGCGGCCGGTATGCAGCCTAACCTGACCTGGAACCCGCTGGAGCCGGCGGCCACCATCACTGCCTACATTGTGCAGGTGGCGCTCGGTGATCTGCCGCATGGTTCGGTTGGCTACCAAACAATCTTTGCTGCCGGTTTGACATTGATGATGATTACGCTGTTTTTCAATCTCATCGGACACGTCATGCGCAAGCGTTATCGTGAGGCTTACTAAAATGACGCCTGAACAAAAACTCAATAATATCCGCACGATTATTGCAAAGGCCAAGCGTTTCGATCTTGCTTTTGCTGTTCTTGGTATTCTTTCTCTGATGCTCGGCGTGCTGGTTTTTGCTGCGCTTTTCGGGCAAATGTTTATTGATGGTGCGCCACGGTTTACGCTGGATTTCTTTTCCTCGTTTCCCTCGCGCCGTGCTGAAAATGCGGGCATTCTTTCCGCTTGGGTCGGTTCGATTCTGGTGATGCTGGTTACCGCAATGGCGGCCGTGCCGCTGGGTGTGGCAGCAGGGGTCTATCTTGAGGAATACGCGCCCAAAAATCTGTTGACCGACATCATCGAAATCAACGTGACCAATCTTGCAGGGGTGCCGTCGATTGTTTATGGCTTGCTCGCACTGGGCGTGTTTGTGTATCAGTTTGGCTTCGGGCAGAGTATTCTCTCTGCGGGCCTGACGCTGGCGCTGCTCATTCTGCCCGTGGTCATCGTCGCCACCCGTGAGGCCATCCGCGCGATTCCGGGCTATGTTCGTGAAGGTGCCTATGCTTGCGGCGCCACGCAATGGCAGACGGTGCGTGATCACATCGTCCCGTACTCGATGCCCGGCATTCTGACCGGCGTCATCATCGGTCTGGCGCGTGCCATTGGTGAAACGGCACCGATCATCACCATCGGCGCATTGACGTTTATTGCCTTTTTGCCACCCACACCGATTCAGGAAACCTTCCCGTTCATGAATATGGACTGGCTGACTGCACCATTTACGGTCATGCCGATTCAGATGTTCAACTGGACTTCGCGTCCTGAAGCAGAATTTCAGCATAACGCTGCCGCTGCCGGTTTTATTCTCGTGCTGATGACGCTGTCGATGAATGCTCTCGCCATCTATGTCCGCTATCGCCTACGCAAAAACATCAAATGGTAACCCCCATGGAAAATGAAACCCTGACGATCAAGGCTGAAGCCAAGGATCTGAATTTTTACTACGGTAATTTTCAGGCACTCAAAGGTCTCAATATGCCGGTCTACGACAAAAAGGTAACTGCGCTGATCGGCCCGTCCGGCTGTGGTAAATCAACCTTTTTGCGGTGTTTTAACCGGATGCACGATCTTTATCCGGGTACCCGCTACGAGGGTGGAATCAATTTTCAGCCGGACAATACGAACTTGCTGTCGGATAAAGTTGATCCGATTGAGGTGCGCATGCGCATCAGCATGGTTTTCCAGAAGCCGAACCCTTTTCCCAAGTCAATATTCGAGAACGTTGCGTATGGCTTGCGTGTGCGGGGCGAAAACCGTCGTGCCGTGCTCGACCAAAAAGTGGAAGAGGCGTTGCGTAGTGCAGCATTGTGGGGTGAGGTTAAAGATCGTCTGAATGATTTAGCCTTCAATTTGTCCGGTGGTCAGCAGCAGCGCTTGTGCATTGCCCGTGCGCTGGCAACTGATCCGGAGTTGATGCTTTTTGACGAACCAACCTCAGCGCTTGATCCGATTGCCACCGCGAGCATCGAGGAGCTTGTTTCCGAGTTAAAGGAAAAAGTGACGATTCTTATCGTTACGCACAACATGCAGCAGGCTGCGCGTATTTCGGATCACACGGCGTATATGTACCTGGGTGAGCTGATTGAGTTCGGCGTGACGGATCAGATCTTCATCAAACCGCAGCAAAAAGCCACTGAAGATTACATTACAGGTCGCTTTGGGTAAGTATTTACTCTTTGAAAAGCGCCAGTACTTCATCTGCCTGGCTCGAAGTCGGAAGTAAATCACTGTGTTTTTGGACTGCATTTATTGACCTCTAGCGTTTTATCCGGCTATACTCCGCCCGCCTTGTAAGGAGCATTAAAGTGCGTCGTCGGTTTGTGGCAGGAAACTGGAAAATGCACGGTAGCCTCGCCTCGAATCAGCGGTTGCTGAAAGATGTTGCGGTCGGAGCGGCGAAGGTTTCAGGTGTTGATATGGCGGTATTTGTGCCTTTCCCCTATTTGTCCCAAGCTCAGACCTTGCTGGCTGGTTCGTCAGTATCCTTGGGGGCGCAGAATGTGTGTGAATTTCACCAGGGGGCTTACACGGGTGAAGTAAGCGCTCAGATGTTGCAAGACTTTGCTTGTCACTATGTGCTGGTTGGACATTCTGAGCGGCGTGCATTTTTCGGCGAATCTGATGCGCAAATTGCGGGTAAGTTTTGTGTCGCAGTCTCTTGTGGATTGCAGCCAATTATCTGTGTCGGTGAAACTTTGGCGCAACGTGAGTCCGGGCAGACAGAGTCAATCGTTTCTGCGCAGTTGGATGCAATCATTCAGCGTGCAGGAATCGCAGCTTTTGAAAGTGCAACCATCGCTTACGAGCCAGTCTGGGCAATTGGTACTGGAAAAACTGCTTCACCAGCTCAGGCGCAAAGAGTTCATGAAGCAATTAGGGCGCAATTGGCGTCTTTCGATTCGGACTTGTCTGAACGGGTTAAAATTTTGTATGGCGGAAGTGTGAAGCCTGAAAATTCCGCAGAATTGTTTTCGATGCCTGATATTGATGGTGGCTTGATTGGTGGCGCATCGTTGGTGGCAGATGATTTTTTGGCGATTTGCTTAGAAGCAAGTCGATAAAGAGGCAATATGGATTATTTGTTTTCTATAGTTTTGACATTTCATATTCTAGCGGCGCTAGGGGTCATTGGTCTTGTGCTTGTTCAGCATGGCAAAGGCGCCGATATGGGAGCTGCTTTTGGTAGTGGCGCATCAGGTAGTTTGTTCGGTGCAACTGGGTCAGCGAATTTTCTGAGTAGAGCAACGGCAGTACTGGCTACGGTTTTTTTTGTAACTAGTCTTTCTCTTGCATATATTGCTTCAAGTAAGCCGAAAACGGTTGGCAGTGTAATGCAGGATGCGGTAAACTCTCAGCCTGTTTTAGCGCCGGGTTCAATTAGTTCAGATGCTGCTAAAAGTTCTGAAGGTGCAGCTTCAAAAGCAAAAGAGATTCCTAAGTAATAGAGTATGAAAGTGCGGGGAGTTGTCCTCGATAGCTTCGCACTTTTTGTGGTTAATGCCGACGTGGTGAAATTGGTAGACACGCTATCTTGAGGGGGTAGTGACTTAGGTCGTATGAGTTCGAGTCTCATCGTCGGCACCAAGGGAAGTTACCTAAAGTGGTAATTTCAATCCGAAAATATAGCAATAGTGCGGCGGATCATGCTGGAAAACTATTTCCCGGTATTAGTCTTCATCCTGATTGGTATCGTATTCGGTATCGCGCCAGTCGTCCTTGGTCTGGTTGTCGCGCCGCATCGGCCTGACAGCGAAAAACTCTCTCCCTATGAGTGCGGCTTCGAGGCGTTTGAAGATGCCCGCATGAAATTCGATGTGCGGTATTACCTGATCGCCATCATCTTCATTCTCTTCGATCTTGAAGTTGCTTTCTTGTTGCCTTGGGCGACGATTTTCAAGGAAATCGTGCAGACCGAGTCCGTCAAGTGGTTTGGATTTGTCGAGATGCTCGTTTTTATCGCCATCCTGGTCGTCGGCTATGTTTATGCCTGGGCCAAGGGTGCGCTGGACTGGGAGTGAGCAATGGGTATTGAAGGCATTCTTCAGGAAGGTTTCGTCACCACGACGGCCGATAAGCTGATCAACTATGTTCGTACCGGCTCAATGTGGCCCATGAGTTTTGGTCTGGCGTGTTGCGCGGTTGAGATGATTCACGCCGGTTGTTCGCGCTACGACCTTGACCGCTTCGGTATTGTATTCCGCCCGAGTCCACGCCAGTCCGATGTGATGATTGTCGCCGGTACGCTAACCAATAAAATGGCGCCGGCCCTGCGCAAGGTGTACGACCAGATGGCCGAGCCGCGCTGGGTTATCTCCATGGGCTCCTGTGCTAATGGCGGCGGTTATTACCACTATTCCTACGCGGTTGTCCGTGGTTGCGACCGTATCGTTCCTGTCGATATCTATGTTCCCGGCTGCCCGCCGACTGCAGAGGCGCTGATCTACGGCCTCATCCAGTTGCAGAACAAGATTCGTCGTACCAGCACCATCGCCCGCTAATTCAACCATTCAACCGAGAGTTTGTCATGTCCGCCAAGCTGGAAACGCTGAGCCTGAACCTGCAAAAGCATCTCGGTGAGCGAATCAAGTCGCTTAAGACTGCGCTCGGCGAGATTACCATTGAGGTCGATGTTGCCGATTACGTCGCTGTGATGCAGACGCTTCGCAATGAGCCGGATCTGAATTTTGAAGAGCTGGTTGATCTTTGCGGTGTCGATTATTCGACCTACGGCAATGTTGAGCGCACCGATAAGCGTTACGCCGCAGTTAGTCATCTGCTGTCGATCGCCAATAACTGGCGTCTCCGTGTCCGCTGTTTCGCGCAGGACGACGATTTTCCGTCCGTACCTTCGGTGGTTGACATCTGGAACAGCGTTAACTGGTTCGAGCGCGAGGCTTTCGATCTCTACGGCATTGTTTTCCCGGGGCATGATGACTTGCGCCGGATTCTCACCGACTACGGTTTTATCGGCCACCCGTTCCGTAAAGACTTCCCGATTTCCGGTTATGTCGAAATGCGCTACGACCCCGATCAGCAGCGCGTGATTTATCAACCCGTGACGATTGAGCCGCGCGAAGTGACGCCGCGGATCGTTCGCGAAGCGACCTACGGGGACGTTGAATAATGGCTGAACTGCGCAATTTTACGTTGAACTTCGGTCCGCAGCACCCGGCCGCGCACGGTGTGCTGCGTATGGTGCTCGAGCTTGACGGCGAAGTCGTCATGCGTGCTGATCCGCACATTGGTCTGCTGCACCGCGCCACCGAGAAGTTGGCTGAGAACAAAACCTGGGTTCAGTCTTTGCCATACATGGATCGACTCGATTACGTGTCGATGATGTGCAACGAACACGCTTATTGCCTGGCGATCGAAAAACTGCTTGGCATCGACGTGCCGGTACGTGCCCAGTACATCCGCGTCATGTTTGATGAAATTACGCGGGTGCTCAACCACCTGCTGTGGGTGGGTTGTCACGGTCTCGACGTCGGTGCGATGACCATGGTGCTCTACGCCTTCCGCGAGCGTGAAGATCTGGTTGATGCCTACGAGGCGGTTTCGGGTGCGCGTATGCACGCGGCTTACTACCGTCCGGGCGGCGTTTATCGCGATCTGCCGGATCGCATGCCGCAATACCGCGAATCGCAGTGGAAGAGTGCTGCGCAGATTAAGCCGTTTAACGAAGCGCGCAGTGGTTCGCTGCTCGACTTCCTTGATGACTTTGTGACCCGTTTCCCGACCTTGCTCGACGAATACGAAACACTGCTCACCGACAACCGTATCTGGAAACAGCGCCTGGTTGATGTGGGTATCGTGACACCTGAGCGCGCGCTGCAGCGCGGCTTCTCCGGTGCTATGTTGCGCGGTTCAGGTATTGCTTGGGATCTGCGCAAGAAGCAACCTTACGAAGTGTATGATCGCCTCGATTTCGATATTCCGGTCGGTACCAATGGCGACTCGTATGACCGCTATCTGGTTCGCATGGAAGAGATGCGTCAGTCAAATCGCATCATCAAGCAGTGCATCGACTGGTTGCGTGCGAATCCGGGCCCGGTGATTACGGCTAACCACAAGGTTGCGCCGCCGGCTCGTGAGGATATGAAATCCAACATGGAAGAATTGATCCACCACTTCAAACTCTGTACCGAAGGTATTCATGTGCCCGAAGGTGAGGCGTATGCAGCGGTTGAGCATCCCAAGGGCGAGTTCGGTATCTACATGATTTCCGATGGCGCCAACAAGCCGTACCGCTTGAAGATCCGTGCGCCGGGCTACGTCCACCTCTCGGCAATGGATGAAATGTGCCGTGGTCATATGCTGGCCGGCGTGGTCACGATTATCGGTACCCAGGACGTTGTTTTTGGCGAGATTGACCGCTGATGCTGAACACTGAATCCCTCAAGAGAATTGATCGCGAGATCGCCAAGTATCCGGCTGACCAGAAACAGTCGGCGTCGATGGCTGCGTTGGCGATTGCCCAGGAAGAAAAAGGCTGGTTGTCCAGCGAGGCGATCGAGTTTGTCGCCAACTACCTTGGTATGCCGCCGATTGCGGCTTACGAAGTCGCCAGCTTCTACAACATGTACGACCTGAAACCGGTCGGCAAGTACAAGCTGACGGTGTGCACCAACTTGCCGTGCATGCTGAGCGGTGGTGTCGATGCTGGCGAATATCTGAAACACAAGCTGGGTATCGGCTACAACGAGACCACGCCGGACGGCAAAATCACGCTGAAAGAAGGTGAGTGCATGGGCGCCTGCGGCGACGCACCGGTGGTGATCGTCAATAACCGCAAGATGTGCAGCTGGATGCATCCCGAGCAAATCGACAAACTGCTGGCGGAGCTCGAATAATGGCGATCCTCGGTGCACTTAACCCGATG
>CAJBIL010000074.1 GCA_903953145.1 uncultured beta proteobacterium | reverse complement strand
GCTTGCCATCCAGGCTTGGTAAATAAGCCGCTTGAGCAACCCCCAGCAGTGCTGCTTGTGCCCGGGCATTCGCCCATAGCTCTCGGGTTTGCGGATTTTTGCATAAAGCCAGATCAACGGCATCGATTACACCGATCGGTGTGCCGGCAAGCAGAGCGCCGCAGGGTCTGGCGGGAACTTCCGGGTTACTGCTATCAAACGTCGGGCGTGGTGGGATCGATGCGGCGGTATCGAAGGGGTCTGTCACTTCGAAAGACTGAGCATTCGTTGAAAATGCGAAGGCGAGGGCGGCAATACAGCAAGTTATCGGGGTCGTACGGGCGGGCATGAAAAGCGATCAGGATGTGATGTTGATTGTTTTTCGCTAGTATAGCCAACCTCTTGCCAGTCTCAGCAGACTCTGGTTTCGTTAAGCCTTTTTAATGTAAGCAAATGTTTCAGGGAAATCTGTCGTATTTGCCTGTTTGATCTGCTTGCCAGACGATTCAAAACACAAAGAACTCAGCTCAATGGCACTTAAAGCAACCATCTTCAAGGCGGATTTACAACTTGCCGATCTGGATCGCAATCACTTTGCGAGTTATTCACTGACCTTGGCTCGCCATCCCTCTGAGAATGATGAGCGCTTGATGGTTCGCCTGCTCGCGTTTGCACTTTATGCTGATGATTTGCTCGCCTTTGGCAAAGGCTTGTCAACCGACGAGGAGCCGGATCTTTGGCTGAAAGACCTGACCGGATCAATTGATTTGTGGATCAACGTTGGACTGCCTGATGAACGCTGGATACGCAAGGCGTCAGGTCGAGCTCGACAGGTCGTGGTGGTTTGTTATGGCGGGCGTGGCGCAGATATCTGGTGGGAACAAAACTGTTCAATATTGGCACGCCTGCAGAATCTGACAGTTATCAAACTGGCGCCGGAGAGCACTCAAGCTTTGGCGGGACTTGCCAATCGCAACATGAGTCTGCAATGCATGATGCAGGATGGCGAGTTGCTGATTACCGGGGAAGGTGACCCGATCCGCCTTGAACCGACTTTTCTGTGTCGTTCGATAGTAAGTTAGACAGCGCTGGAGAACGGCCATGCCATGGATCGAAATTATCAGTCTGATCGCGCTTCTGGCAGCAGGATGGTTCTGGCTGGATAGCTTTAAGGCACGTGAGGCTGGCATTAGCGCGGCACGTGCCGCCTGTGCTGCCGACCAGTTGCTACTGCTCGACGATACCGTTGCGCTTGGCGCTTTACGCCCTGAGCGCGACGAGGCCGGGCAGCTTCGTTGGCGTCGGGTCTATGATTTTGAGTACAGCGACACTGGCAATAATCGTCGACGTGGCAACGTGACTTTGCTGGGTGAAGAACTTGTGATGCTCTACGTCGGACCTCGCTTGGCTATGGCAGAGCATATGCTCGAATCTGCGTCATCAGATCATCAGGGTGACAGTCTGAATTGAACGACTGAAGTAGATACTGTGAGTGCTAAGCCTTTACAAACAAGGTCACCAGCGGCAAGTCTCCGACCTGACAACTCCGGTGTCCATGCACTTCAGGATTGAATATTGCACCGGCGGGCAGCAAATCAGCGGAATAAAAGTGTTCACCCGACTTGAAGTTTCGCGTACTGCCATCCTGCAAACCAATTTGCATTTCACCATCGAGAATAAATAGCCACTGCGGTTCCGTGGTGCAATGAAACTGACTACGAAAACCGATTGGGCTCTGACGAAATTGGCAACCTGTTACCGGCTCTATTCCGGAAAGCATGGACTGCGGCGATCCCTCATTCAATGGAATGACTTCCTCCCTGAATTTCGCGCGCCCATCGCTATCGGTGTAAAGAATTATTTTGACGAAATCTGCCATGATTTATTTTAGGGTTTCTCAACGGATTAACATCGCTTAGAAAACAAAAAAGCCACCCTGAAGGATGGCTTAAATGTTTGTGTAGCTTGGCTCCTCGACCTGGGCTCGAACCAGGGACCTACGG
>CAJBIL010000073.1 GCA_903953145.1 uncultured beta proteobacterium | reverse complement strand
GAAACCGTGGGCGAAAAAATACTCGCCGCCCTCTGTCGCCCCTACGTGATGAGCGGCCATGAGCACCGCAGCAGTTCAAGCATCGGCGTCACACTGTTCGGCACACCGCAAAACAGTATTGAAGCGCTGATGAAGCAGGCCGACCTTGCCATGTATCAGGCCAAGGCAGCCGGGCGTAACACGCTACGTTTCTTCGATCCGAGCATGCAGGCCGAGGTGACGGCGCGTGCCGGGCTGGAAACCGATCTGCGGGATGCGCTCGAACAAGCCCAGTTCGCGCTCTACTACCAGCCCCAGGTCGACGCGCACGGCCGCGTTACCGGCGCCGAGGCGCTGCTGCGCTGGCAGCATCCGCAACGCGGGCTGGTCGGCCCGAACGAGTTTATTCCGCTGGCCGAAAACACCGGCCTGATCCTGCCGCTTGGCTCCTGGGTGCTCGAAACCGCGTGTAATCAGCTGGTGCTCTGGGCGGCTAATCCGCTGGCGGCTGAACTGGGGGTGGCGGTGAATGTCAGCGCCGGGCAGTTGCGCCAACCGGATTTTGTCGAGCAGGTCATGCGTATCCTAGAGCGCACCGGTGCCAGGCCGCAAAAGCTCAAGCTGGAACTGACCGAAAGTCTGCTGCTCGACGATATCGAAGACACCATCGCCAAAATGAGCCGCTTGAAAGCCGCCGGTATTGGCTTCTCGCTGGATGATTTCGGCACCGGCTATTCCTCGCTTGCCTATCTCAAGCGCCTGCCGCTTGAGCAACTGAAAATCGATCGCTCCTTCGTGCGCGATCTTCTCACCGACCCCAACGATGCCGCTATCGCCCGCACCGTCGTCGCACTGGCGCAAAGCCTTGGTCTTTCGGTGATTGCTGAAGGGGTGGAGACCGAAGCGCAGCGCGGCCTGCTGGCTGATCAGGGCTGTTATGCGTATCAGGGCTATCTGTTCAGCCGGCCACTGCCGGTCGACGCGTTTGATGCATTTTTGGTGCGCGGCTTGCCGGGGTTGGGCCGGGCTTAGGTTTCAGGCGTCGAGCCCGATCAGCAGCTGGTTTTCACTGGCAAAGTGATAGGCGGGAATCACCAGATTGGCGGTTGCCGGGCCGACTTTGAAGACGCGGCCGGCGAGGTCGTATTTCGATGTGTGGCACGGACAAAGGAAGCCCTCGCGGCCAAGCAGTGCCGGCGTGCAGCCCTGATGCGTGCATAAACCAATCGCCACAAGGATTTCCGGACGCAGCGAGCGGGTTTGATTGCGGCAGGCCGGCGGCTGCAAGGATTGCTGCGAATCGGGGTCGGCCAGCAAAGGATTCTGTTCGGCCAGCGCGGCGAGTTCCTTTGCCGAGCGGCGCAGAATCCAGACCGGTTTGCCCTGCCATTCCACGGTGCGTAACTTGCCTTCCGGCAGGTCGCTCAGTTCAACAATAAGCGGCGAACCATGCGGGTACGGAATGATGACGCCACTCGGGCGCAATACCATTGCCGCACCGCCCGCCACCGCGCTTGCTGCGGCTGCCAGCACGATACGACGGCGTTGCTTGCTGGTGGCTTTGCCGCTGCCGCTAGCGGTATCGTTGCCATTGTTCATGACGAACGGGCGTCTCTCAGTGGCGAAAAATCGGGAATTTTGGCAGCCACGTTGGCAGCCGCGTCGGCAACTGCGGCCATTCAACCGCGTCGAGCATATTTTTAACGATCAGGCCAAGCTCGGTGTCGCCCTCGATCGATAGTTCGCGATTGAAGAACAACGTATCCGGGTCTTCCTGCCGGGCCAGCAGTTGCAGGAAGGCCGAGAGGTTGGCGCGGAAAATCAGGTCGGGCGTTGCGGGGACGTTGAACAGCGGGCGAAACAGGCCATTGCGGTAGGTAAAGCAGGCCTGACCGCCGGTATCGAGCACTTCGACGAAGAAACTGCGGTTTTCGAGTAACGCCAGGCTGTCTTCAGGAAGCAGCTTCATTTTTGCCACCGCGTTGAGGCCGGTAGTCAGAACCACGACATGCGGCCATTGCGGCAACCGGGTGCCGATCGCCGCCACAAAACCCGGCAGGCGGAAACGGGGAATCTTGAAACCTTCAGTCATCCCATCGGGATTTCTTTCAGTCATGAACATGCTCCTTCCAGTTGTGCCAGGGCGCTCTGGTGACGCTGCACGATGCCGGCGTCGCCGAACCAGTAGCCATCGACCATGCCTTCAGCCGCCCAGCCCGTGGTATCGGGATTGACCAGGTGACCATGTCGCGCCGTATCGAAAGCAGTAACGATGGCGGCGGTGTGTTGCGGTTGCGGGCTGATGCGGATGATGTCGATGCCCATGTCGAGCATGGCCGGTACTTCACTCAGCAGATTGTAGGTTTGTGCCGACATTGTCTGGATGCCATTGATGGCGAGGAAAGGCTGGCCTTCGCGCGTTTTTAGCGTCATCCCTTCGGGGTGGTCGAGGCACTTGAACTGGCAGTCGTCCTTGTTCAGATCGTAATGGCGCGCCGTGAAGCAGCGCGCCGAGAAGGCCAGCGGCAGCTTGCCGAATACGAAGACCTCGGTCTCGACACCCGCCGGACGACTGTTGTGCAGCATCTCGATCAGCTTGCGATCGGCTTCGAGCGGTGGCAACCAGCGCTGCATGCCATAGCGCGCATAAGTCGCCAGCGTCGCTTCGTTGTAGATATTAAGGTGCGGGCCGGCCACAAAAGGGCGACCGGCAGCGATATTCACCGCGCCGAGATCGTTTGCTTCGACCTTGCAGCCGGCGTCGTCAATCAACCGGCGCAGCGCTTTGAGGTCGCTCTCCGATTCGAGCAGCGCTTGCGCCGAAACGACGACTTCCTTGCCGGCATCGGTCAGGTCACGCGCCAGCCCGACCCAGTCAGCAACGCGAATCTGCTGCCGGCGCGAGCAGACGACTTCACCGACATAGAGCGTGTCGACTGCCGTGTTTTCCGACATTTCGGCGTAGAACTCGAAGACTTCCTGTTTCGGCCAGAAGTAGAGCAGGGGGCCAAGTGCGAGTTTCATCCGCTTATCTCCACGGCCTGTTATAAGCGCCCAAAGTTGCTTGGCTACCTTCTGAAACTTTAGCTAGATCAGCCTGCCATGCGGGTTTGACGTGGTAGTGCTCACTATCACTGGCAAGCGCATCCAGCGCTGCACGCAGCGTTTTGGTCACTTGTGCAACGTAAGTGGGGCTGCGCTGGCGGCCTTCGACCTTGATCGCTGAAACGCCGATTTTGGCGATCTCCGGCAGTATCTCCAGCACGTTGAGGCTGGTCGGCTCTTCGAGCGCGTAGTAGGTTTCACCATTAACCTCGAAACGGCCCTTGCACAGCGTTGGGTAACCGGCCGGCTCATTATCGCCGAAGCGGTCGATCAGAATACCGTTCAGGCGCGTGGTCATTTGTCCCGGTGATTTTTCCCACTTCACGTACTTGGCCGGCGAACAGGCGCCGACCGTGTTCGGCGACTCGCCGGTGGCGTAGGAGGAGAGCCAGCAGCGCCCCTCATTCATCACGCACAGGCTGCCGAAACCGAAAATCTCGATCTCGACCGGCGTGTTCCTGATCACCAGTTCGACCTGCGCCAGCGTCAACACACGCGGCAGCACGGCACGGCGCACGCCAAACTCGCGATGGGCAAAATTGACCGCCTCATAGCTGGTTGCCGACCCTTGCACCGAAAGGTGAAGACGCAAATCAGGGTAACGGTTCTTCGCGTAATCGAGCAGGCCGATGTCGGCAAGAATCACCGCGTCGACGCCAAGATCGGCGGCGCCATCGACCGCCCGTTGCCAGTCGGCCACGCGCCCCGGCTGGGGAAAAGTATTGATCGCCATCAGCACATGGCGACCGCGCGACTGGGCGTAGCGCACGCCTTCACGCATGGCCTTGTCGTCAAAATTAAGGCCGGCGAAGTTGCGCGCATTGGTCTCATTTTTGTAGCCGAGATAAACAGCATCGGCACCGTGATCAATGGCCGCTTTAAGCGCCGGCAGGCTGCCGGCAGGG
>CAJBIL010000072.1 GCA_903953145.1 uncultured beta proteobacterium | reverse complement strand
GTCAAAGCCGGACGCACGCAGCCAGCGCTGGACCATGTCAAAGACAACCAGAACGCGGGCATGGCCGAGGTGGCAGTAATCATAGACAGTCATGCCACAAACATAAAGACTGACTTTGCCGGGCTCAATGGGGACGAAGTCCTGCTTTTCCCTGGTCAGGGAGTTGTAGATTTTCAACATGTTCAGGCTCACGAGAGCGCTCCGTGAGAATACCGGAGCATACGGAATACTTTGGATTCGACGCGCTTCTTGTTAGAATTGCTTGATTAAGAAACCCACTTTTGCGAAGTATACCATAACGATGCGCCCAAGCCCCTCAACGCCTTCACTGGCGCGCCTTCCAGGCCTCATCATCGGCTTCGCGATGAGTGTTTCTGTCTCTTTCGCGATCGCTGCGGACACCCTGCCGGACATCCAGCGACTGATGAAGCAGGGGCAGATGCCCCAAGCGCTGGAAAAAGTCGACGCCTACATTTCGACCAAGCCAAAAGACGCTCAGGGACGCTTCCTGAAGGGGCTGATTCTTACCGAGATGGGGCGTCCAGCTGACGCAATTCCGGTATTTACAAGGCTTACCGAAGACTATCCAGAACTACCGGAGCCCTATAACAACCTCGCTGTTCTATATGCCCAGCAAAAGCAGTATGACAAGGCCAGAACAGCACTTGAAATGGCAATCCGGACACATCCGAGCTACTCGATTGCCCACGAGAACCTTGGGGATGTGTATGCCAAGCTAGCAAGCCAGGCCTACGACAAGGCCTTACAGCTTGATTCATCGAATAGCGTCACCCAGTCCAAGTTGTCACTGATTCGCGAGCTGATCAGCACCTCTGCCAAACCTGGGGTCAAACCGAGTGCGACAAGCTCGCGGCCAGCACCTGAGCCTGCCAAAATTGCGGTTGCCGAGCCGCTCAAACCAACAGTAACTCCTCAACCGGCAGCAGTCGTTACACCTGTAGTTCCACCGGTGTCGGCCCCTGTCAAGCCAATTGAAAAAGCAGCTGAACAAGCGAAAGCTGAAAAACCGCTTGAGAAACCAACTGAAGCCAAAGCGACTGATGGCGATGGGCAAGCAGAGGTAAGTAAATCTCTGAATGGATGGGCTGGTGCCTGGTCACGCAAAGATGTTAAAGGCTACCTCAGTTATTACGCCAGCGATTTTCAGACCCCGAACGGTATGCCGCGCAAGGCTTGGGAGGCGGAGCGCGCGCAGCGTATCGATAAGCCGGGCAAGTTACAGGTCGGTGTTGAAGAGGTTAGGATTGCACTTGCCGGCGACAAGGCTACCGTTAAATTCAGACAGCACTACAACTCGGCATCGTTGAAATCTACTGCCAGCAAAACAGTCGTCTTTGTTCGATCCGGCGGAAAATGGCTGATTCAGCAGGAACGCGTCGGTTAATGCGGCGAGCCTCGCTCGCCATCGCCCTTCTCGCCGCCTTCACGGCAGGGCCGGTTGCCCCCGCAGCAGTTGATCGCCCCGCTACCTTTTCAGATTCAGGCCCGGAGCCGCAACTCTCTCGAATTTTCAGCGAAATCGAGAAAAACCAGCTCGATGTCGCACTGGAAAAAACCGAATCACTGCTACGACAATATCCAAATTTTCGCCTGGGTCACCTGATCAAAGGCGATCTTCTGCTGGCGCGCAGCCAAAAATTATCAACATTAGGCAACGCTGCCAATGCGCCGCAGGAGCGATTGGCCGACTTGCGTGACGAAGCCATTGCCCGCCTCAACGCCTACCGGGATAAACCTGCGAAAACGAATTACGTTCCGCGATATCTGCTACAAATGCAGCCCGACCAGAAACACGCGATTGTTGTCGACACACAAAAATCTCGCCTTTATCTCTACCAGAACGACGATGGTCGCCC
The DNA here is from genome assembly GCA_903953145.1 of uncultured beta proteobacterium. Taxonomy (GTDB): domain Bacteria; phylum Pseudomonadota; class Gammaproteobacteria; order Burkholderiales; family Rhodocyclaceae; genus CAJBIL01. The sequence continues at coordinate 3,521 of CAJBIL010000072.1, read as the reverse complement.
ACGCTTTGTTGCCGATTACTACATCACGCATGGCAAGCTCGGGGCCGACAAGATGCGTGAAGGTGACAAAAAAACGCCGGTCGGCGTTTACCACGTTACATCGAGCCTGCCGCTCAATAAATTGGGCGACTTCTATGGCAGTGGTGCCTTCCCGATCAATTACCCCAACGAATGGGATAAGCGTCAGGGCCGAAACGGCCACGGTATCTGGCTGCATGGCACACCATCCGACACCTTCTCACGCCCGCCAAAAGCCTCTGATGGCTGCGTTGTTCTTGCCAACACGGATCTTGATGCACTGGCCAAAAATCTGCAGGTTGGTCTGACGCCCGTCATCATCAGCAATTCGATTGAGTGGCTCTCCTTTGACGACTGGAAAACCGAGCGCGCTTCGCTGAACAAAAAAATCGATGACTGGCGCACTGACTGGGAAAGCAAAGACGTCAATCGTTTCCTGAAACACTATTCTAAAAAATTCCAGACCAAAGATCAGGGCATTGATCAGTTTGCCCAGCAAAAGCGGCAGGTCAATGCCGGCAAGGAGTGGATCAAGGTCAAATTGAGCAATCAATCCATGTTCCGCAATCCTGGCAAGGAAGAAGTTGTGGTCGTGACGTTTGATCAGGATTACCGCAGTAACAATCTCAACAACCAGATGAAAAAACGCCAGTACTGGGTCCGCGAGGACGGCACTTGGAAAATCATTTACGAAGGAAGCGTCTGATGTTCAAAAATATTTCATTGCTCGCCGTCGGCTTGCTTTTTTCCGCATCGATTTTTGCGACGCCTACGGTTGAATTACAGACCAGCATGGGAAAAATTGTGATCGAACTCGACGCCGAGAAAGCGCCGAAGTCGGTACAGAATTTTCTGCAATATACGAAAGACGGGTTTTACAATGGCACGGTTTTTCATCGTGTGATTGACGGTTTCATGGTTCAGGGCGGTGGTTTCACCAAGGATATGGAACAGAAACCCGCGAACACACAAATCATCAATGAAGCGCGTAATGGCCTGAAGAATGAACGTGGCACGATTGCCATGGCGCGCCGTGCCGAGCCGCATTCCGCGACGGCACAGTTCTTCATCAACCACAAAGACAATGTAATGCTTGACCATACCAGCGACCAGTCTGGCCGCACCTGGGGCTACGCTGTTTTTGGCAAGGTCACGCAGGGCATGGACGTGGTCGACAAAATTGCCAAGGTACCGACCGGTGACCGCGCCATGCATCAAAACGTACCGCTCGAGCCGGTCATTATTCAGTCCGTTAAAATTATCTCCGACAAAAAGTAAGGAAGCATCATGATCAAGCTGCACACCAACTTCGGCATCATCGCTATCGAACTCGATGCTGAAAAGGCACCGGAATCCGCCAAAAACTTTCGGGCCTATGCCGAAGCCGGCCACTACGACAATACCGTGTTCCACCGGGTGATCCCAGGCTTCATGGTTCAGGGTGGCGGTTTCGAGCCGGGCATGAAACAGAAAGAATGCAAAGCGCCGATCAAAAATGAAGCCGACAATGGCCTGAAGAACGAAAATTACACGCTGGCCATGGCGCGCACTTCTGACCCGCACTCGGCTACAGCGCAATTCTTTATCAACGTTGCCGACAACGATTTCCTGAATTTCAAGTCCCCCAACGGCAACGGCTGGGGCTACTGTGTTTTCGGCAAGGTTGTCGAGGGTACCGATGTGGTCGACAAAATCAAGGCGGTCAAAACCGGCAGTTCCGGCTTCCATCAGGACGTGCCAAAGGAAGACGTGATCATCGAGCGTGCTGAAATCTGCTGAATTAAGCATTGATCCAGACTTGACGCTGTGGTGATGCGGTCATGATCCTTTTTATTTCGGATCTGCATCTTTCGCCGCAAACACCCGGCGTCAAGCGCATGTTCCTCGACTTTCTCGGCAACCGCGCACGTTCTGCCGAACAGCTTTTCATCCTTGGCGATCTCTTTGAAGCCTGGCCAGGGGATGATTGTATTGACGACCCGGAAGACGGTTTTAATCTCGCGATCGTCGACGCGTTGCGGCAATTAACTGATGCGGGTGTGGCCGTAGCACTAATACACGGCAACCGTGACTTCCTGCTTGGCGAAGCGTTTGCTGCACGCAGCGGCGTCCGTTTGTTGCCTGATCCCTACGTACTTTCCCTGCCGGCGTGGCAATTCGTGCTTTCTCACGGCGATGCGCTGTGCACCGACGATCACGACTATCAGGCGTTTCGCACTCAAGTCCGTAATTCCGCGTGGCGCACTGCTTTTCTGGCGAAGCCACTCTCCGAACGTAAAGCCATTGCCAACGCCCTACGTCAGAAAAGTGAAAGTGCCAAAAAAGACAAAACGCAGTATTTGATGGATGTCAATCCTGGCGCTACCGAGGATTTCCTGCGTGAACACGGCTACGCCACATTCATTCATGGCCACACGCACCAACCGGCAACTCATGATCACATTGTTGACGGGATTCATGTAGAGCGCTGGGTGATGGCCGACTGGCATGAAGCGATCGGTGAATGTTTGTGCTGGGATGGCGAAACGCTAACGCGTGAACTGCTAACCTGACGCTGCTTCACTACATCGCATGCGTTGAAACCCGCATGGATAAACGATCTAAAAGGCTAACCTCTGGAGATGCCCGTATTTGCTTGATCTACAGAGTATCAAGCGCTAGAACGCCATTCGGTGCGCCTTCCAGGGATGTTATTTTCAAGAACTCAAATTAGCGCCCAGCCAAACATGTATCTTGCACTGAAAGTATCCTGAAATGAGTCCGTCTGCGCTCGACATCCTGCGCCGTGTTTTCGGCTACCCCGCCTTCCGTGGTGACCAGGCCGAAGTCGTCGATCATTTAGTCAGCGGCGGCGACGCGCTGGTGCTGATGCCGACCGGCGGCGGTAAATCGCTCTGCTATCAGATTCCTGCGCTGCTGCGCTCCGGCGTCGGCGTGGTCGTCTCACCGCTCATCGCGCTAATGCAGGATCAGGTTGATGCGCTGCTGCTCGCTGGCGTGCGCGCCGCCTTCCTTAACTCGTCGCTTGATTTTGATTCGGTCGTTGATACCGAACGCCGCCTGATGCGCGGCGAGCTTGACCTCGTCTATGTTGCGCCCGAACGCCTGCTCACGGATCGCTTCATCGGACTGCTCGACCAACTGGTCGAACGCAATCAACTCGCCTTGTTCGCCATCGACGAAGCGCATTGCGTCTCGCAATGGGGGCATGACTTCCGCCCGGAATATATCCAGCTTTCAAAATTGCATGAACGCTATCCGCAGGTGCCGCGCATTGCATTAACGGCCACGGCCGATGAGCTGACGCGACAGGAAATCATCACCCGACTCGGGCTTGATGAAGCGCGCATCTTCGTTTCCAGCTTCGACCGGCCGAATATCCGCTACACCATCGTCGAACGAGATAATCCACGCAAGCAACTGCTGGCCTTCCTTGCCGACCATCGCGGCGCAGCCGGCATCGTTTATTGCCTGTCACGACGCAAGGTGGATGAAACAGCCGC
>CAJBIL010000071.1 GCA_903953145.1 uncultured beta proteobacterium | reverse complement strand
GCCTTTCTCGGCTTTGTAGAAGGCCAGCAGGCGGGTCAGGGTGGCGGCGGCTTCGAGTGTGCCGTGCAGGGTTTCGCGATCCCCTTTTTCGTCAGCCCGGTGCGCCAGGTGTGCAAGGCGATTTTTGACATCGTGAATGGTGAAGGCGGCGAGGTCGATGAAGTCCATTACTTCTTGGCCGGTGCGTATTTGCTGCGAATCCGGTTCATCAGTTCGGCCATCTCGGCCAGTTTTGCGTGGGTCGGGCTGTGCGCCTGGACGGCTTGCTGGAACGCCTGTGCAGTATGCAGCTTGGCGGCGTCCAGCCCATTGTTGAGGATGTCGAAAAGTAGTGAAACAGCCGCGTTGGAGACGATCTGCATGTTGCCGGGCAGGCGATTGGCAGCTTCGGTGAGCATTGCCGAGGCAACCGCCAGCTCGCCGTCCTTGGCGCGCCGTACCGCTTCGTTGTTGAGCAGGATGATTTCTCGAATGCTGTCGCTGACCAGTTGTTCGGCCAGCTCGGGCGCGCCGTTATCGCGCAAAACGGCTGAAACGCGGCCGTGTAGCGCTTTCGAGTCCGGGTTGGTTTGCACCAGGTGTTTCAGGATGTTCTGCGCGGCTTCATTGTTGCCGGTGGTCAGGCAGGCTTTGGCAATGGCCATGGCGGCGGCTTCGGGCAGCTTGGCGTGGTCGCCCTGCATGGCGCGCGCCAGGGCGGCTGCGGCTTTTTCAGGATTGCCGGCTTTTTGTTGGGCGACTGCTTCGACTGCGGCGAGGAGCGGGTTGTTGGCATCGGCTTTGAAGCTGGTGCGGGCTTCTTCAAGCAGCGCAACGGCTTTGGCGGGTTCGCCCATTTCGGTCAGGGCGTTCCCCAGCCGGGCGAAGTCGACGGTTTCGCGCAGCGGCGAGTTGCGGGTTTTCTTGACAACCTGGGCTAGCGCTTGCTCTACCCGGCTAAAGTCGCCTTTTTCTTCGGCGACGGTGGCAATGGCGCGGTGCCGGGCCAGCGAATTGGGCGAAATCAGGCTGGCGCTATCGAGGATCGCCATCGCCGCGTCGGTCTCGCCGGCGGCCATGTGCAGATTGCCGAGCAGGTCATAAGCGGCCATCAGGCGGGGTGATTCGGCAATCAGGTCGTTGAGCGTTTCCTTGCTGCGTTCGGCGTCGCCGTTCTTCTGCAAGGCACGCGCCAGGCCGAGCTTGGCCCAGGGCATCGGGCGCAGGGTCAACGCTTGCTGGTAGAAGTCGATGGCGGCCTCTGCCTGTCCGGCTTCGATCAGGGCGTTACCTTTGATCCGCAGTACATCCACCAGGTAACGATCCTTGGCGGCGATGATTTCGTCGCAGGCGGCAATGACTTCCGGCCAGTTCCCTTTGTTCTGCATCTGGTCGACGCGGGCGAGCCGTTTTTTCTTCTCGAGCAGGCGCTCAAGGCGCAGTTTCAGGGCATCGGCGGTGAAGGGTTTGAGCAGGTAGTCGTCGGGCAGGCACTCGGCCGCTGTCACCACGTTTTCATAGCCTTTTTCTGCGGTGACCATGACAAAAAGAACGCCACGGCCAATGATGTTGCGACTGCGCAGAAATTCGAGAAATTGCTGCCCGTCGGTGCCACCCGCCAGATAGAAGTCACAAAGGATGACATCGAAACTGCTGGCCTTGAGTTGTTCCAGCGCATCTTTGACGTTGCTGCTGACCGCTACGTTTTCACACCCGAGGCTGCCGACCTGGCTGCGCAGTGTGCTGCGCATTTCGGGCATGTCGTCGAGAATGAGGATATTTTTGTCGCTATAGGAGGGCGGAATGAACATTGCGTGCGGTTTTCAGTCAAAAAAACAGTATGCCGGCAAATACCCCGAAGGTTCAAGCATCCGCGCCCCTTGCGTCAAAAGCAGCTGCCCGTTTTGTTCAGTGGTCGCCTAAAATGGCGGCTTCGGGAAACTATCAAAGTGCGCCTGCTGTCTGCGTCACCATGCCCCCTATTTTAGATCTGGAGAAGCTCATGAAAGGCGACAAGAAAATCATCGACATCCTCAACGGCCTGTTGGCCGGCGAGTTGACGGCTGTTGATCAATATCTGATCCACGGTGAAATGTATGCCGACTTCGGTTTGCCGCAACTGGCCGAAAAGGCGCTGCACGAATCCGAGCATGAGCGCCTGCACGCGCGCGCGATTATTCAGCGCCTGCTTTTTCTTGAAGCAACGCCCAATCTGGCCAAACGCGAAGCGCTGAACGTCGGCAAGGATGTGCTGGCAATGCTGCGCTCTGACCTTGACCTTGAATACAAAGTGGTTGGCGAGCTCAAAAAAGCGATGGCCGCCTGCGAAAAAGCGCAGGATTACGTCACCCGCGACATGCTCGGCATTCAGCTTGAAGATACCGAAATGGATCACGCCTATTACCTCGAGAAACAGATCGGCCTGATCGATCGGATCGGCCTGCAAAATTATCAGCAGAGCCAGATGCAAGCTGGCACGGCAGCTTAGGAGCGATCATGAAAGGCGATAAAAAAATCATCGCGGCACTGAACAAGGTGCTGACCAACGAACTGACCGCGATCAACCAGTATTTCCTGCACGCCCGGATGTTCGGCCACTGGGGGCTGGAGGCACTCAACGCTTATCGCTACAAACAGTCGATCCGCGTCATGAAAGAGGCCGATACGCTGATTGAGCGCGTGCTCTTCCTCGAAGGCCTGCCCAATCTGCAAAACCTTGGCAAGCTGATGATTGGCGAAGACGTGGTCGAATGCCTGGCCGGCGATCTCAAGTATGAACGGGAGATCCAGCGCCCGTTGCTGCTCGAAACCATCGATCTTTGCGAATCAACCCAGGATTACGTCAGCCGCGACCTGCTCGAAGATTTGCTCGAGCATTGCGAAGAATCAATCGACTGGCTGGAAACGCAGCAGCGATTGATTGCAGAAGTGACGCTGCCTAATTATTTGCAGGCGAAGATGGCGGCGGAGGGCTGAAACAGCGAAAAAACGGCGGGCACCTGATTTACAGGGTGAACGGATTGAGCAGCGGTACCTGAAAGCGCGCAAAGTCACCGACGTTTCGGGTGACAACTGTCAGTTTATTGATCAGCGCGCAGGCGGCGATCATTGCATCTTCATAGACGGTATCCGACTGCCGGTGCATCAGTTTTGCCCATAACTGGAAGGTCGCTGCATCCATGGGCAGTATGTTGTAGCTTGCTGCAACCTGCTCGGCCCATGCTTCAAGCACCGCTGCCTTGATGGCGTCTTGCTCACGCGTAATTTCAATGCCCGCCTGAATTTCGCCGAGGGTAACGGCGGAAAGGTAGAGGTCTGCATCGGCAACGCCTTCTATCCAAGCCACCACTGCGCCGTGCGGGCGCGGCTTGCGCAGTTCCGAAACGATGTTGGTGTCCAGTAAATACATGGCTTAGAGCACGACAGCCGGTCTGCGTTTTGCCAGCCCTCGTTGTCGCACTAAATAATCGGTGCGGGCCTCCTCCGACAGCAGCAAGGTTTTCAGCGAAGGCCGTGCGCTGTGCTTTAGCTGCTTCCATTCTGCAATTGGCACGAGAACCGCAGTTTCTGTCCCGCGCCGGGTCACTATTTGCGGCCCCTCGGTCACACAGGCGTTGAGCAATTCACTAAAACGGGCTTTTGCGTCTTGAACGGGCCAGGTAGGCATGACAGACTCCGGCTGACTAGATAGATGACCAGATTATGGGCGTCAAGGCCAGAAAATTCAAGGCGCCCCAGCTTGCCCCCACAACCGTTCGCCCAGAGCCGGCAAACGCCGGGGCGGGCTCTGTACGAACGTTTTTCGCCGGTCAGGCATTCACCGAGATCAGGCTGGCGAGTGTGTTGCTGGCCTGATCCTGGCTTGAGTTGCCGTAGGCGTGCATCAGTTGCATGATTTTCATCATGATGCCGGCGTCGGGGTTGCTGCTGCTCGCAGTGTTTGAGCTGCTTGCGCTGTTTGTTGAACTGGTAGTGGCCTGCGATGCCTTGTCGTAAGCCATTGCTTCGGTAAAGCTGACTTTGCCGTCGCTATTGGTATCGGCAGCTTCAAAGTTGTTGGCGATCTTGCTCATCAGGTCGGTGCGTTTGCTGTCGGCGCTGCCGATTTCCTTGATCTTGCTGGTTAGTTCGTCTTTGGTAAAGCCTGCGTCATTGGCCGGTGGTGGCGGTGGTGGGCCATTCATGCCTTGCGGGCCGCCGGGGCCACCGCCGCCTTGCATGCGCGTCTGGTTGAACTGGCTGTCAAGTTGTTCCTGTAGTTTTGCCAGGGTGCTGGCGAATTCGCTTTTGGTGACTTTGCCATCGCTATCGCTATCCAGCGCGCTAAAGACGTCATCAACGCTGGTGCTCGTGGTGCTGCTGGCGCTGTTAGCAATACCGCTACTGCTATTGCTGGAGAGTTTGCTGAAAGCGGCGATGAAGTCGCTCTTCTCCAGAAAACCCTGGCTTTTGGTGTCCAGCGCCTTGAAGAGATTGCTGCTGAGTTGTGAGGCGTTGCCTATGCCGCTGATCATGATCGACTCCTTGTTACGAATTGGAAGGGTGCCGTGCACTTGGCCCGGTGTGGCGGAATAAGCAAGTTATCGGCCCAGGCGGGGAGAAATGAGGGGTGGTTTGGGTTAAGCGGGGTAAAGGTTTGTTAAGAAATTTCTCCGGTGTCATTTTCCCGGGGGGCTGCACAGGCGATGGCCTGCACGGCTTTGCGGTTTTATAGCGGCAAGCCCGGCCTGCCGGCAATATTTGCCGCGACTTCCTTGCGCTGTTCCGGTGTCAGCAGAGCGAAGATTTTCTGGTCTGTCTGGGTGCGCAGCAGGGCAATTTCACTTTCTGCGTTGGCGGCAGCGCGGGCCAGCGTTCTGGCGCGTTCTTCATCGTAGCGCTCGGTAAAAGCGCCCTGATGCAATTCATTCATTGACTGACGGGCGATTTTCCCTTTTTCGTG
>CAJBIL010000070.1 GCA_903953145.1 uncultured beta proteobacterium | reverse complement strand
TGCACAGCCCCCGGATCGCCGGCTTTTTAGACCGATATCTGAAGGTTGGCGTAAACAGTGCCTTCCCGGCAAGGAGGCATGCTAGATGACCATTTGGTGCGCCTTCCAGCCTGGTACCCTTTCCAGAAGCAGCCAAACTCCGTCAAAAACACCTGGCTAGACGAAGCAATTGCCCCGGGTATACAATTCGTTTCCACGCCATATCTTGACGATCAGGGTCAAAATGACTACCGACGAATTTGCTGCAATAGCACGCGCCGCCAGGATTGTTCAGCTTGATCAGGAACTATCCCCCGCCCGACGCCGCGTGGCACAGTCGCTTTACGAGCTGGCGAGCATTCTCACCAATCCCGACTACGGCTGCGCCACCGAAACATTTGCGGTTGAAGCGATGTACCGGCACCTGCAACGCACTGCCCATCTGCACTAACCCGGCTGAACCTCGCAGCTAAACCTCGCAGCGATACCTCGCGGCTAAACCTTAATCCCTCGCCAAACGCAGAGGAATCACCATCGCGTGGCCAGTCATCGGATTGCTCAAATTTGCATACCACTCATTGAGCGCACGCTCATCCAGCGGACGGCTGACCAGATAGCCCTGAATATAGTTGCAGCCATGCCTGCGCAGGTAGCCGAGTTCCTCGATCTTCTCAACGCCCTCGGCCACCACATTCAATTGCAGGATGTGGGCAAGCGCAATAATGGCGCTAACAATAGCGGCAGCATCTTCATCTTCAGTAATATCGCGCACGAATGACTGGTCGATCTTGAGCTTGTTGATCGGGAATCGCTTGAGGTACGAGAGCGAGGAATAACCCGTGCCGAAATCATCAATCGACAAGCCCACCCCAATCCTGCGCAATGCCTCCATCGACGCCAGTGTTGCCGGGGCATCGACCATGCTGCTTTCGGTGATTTCCAGATCAAGGGCTGATGCCGGCAAGCCAGATTCCTGAAGCGCCTGCAAAACAACATCCGGCAGATCTGTTTCATGGAACTGGCGCGGCGACAGATTAACCGCCACCGTCGCCAGCGAACCATGCGCGCTGCGCCAGCCAGCCAGCCAGCGGCAAGCTTCAACCAGCACCCAGGCGCCAACCTCGACAATCAGGCCGGTTTCTTCAAGCACCGGTACAAAATCCACCGGTGAGACCAGCACGCCGCAATCCCTGCGCCAGCGCAGCAGCGCCTCAAAACCGACAATATCGCCACTATTAACATCGACTTGCGGCTGGTAGAAAAGGATGAACTCCTTTCGTCTCAGCGCATTGCGCAGGGCGGCTTCAAGCACCAGGCGGGCGTTGATGCGCTCGTCCATCTCCCGCGTAAAGAACCGGTAGGTGTTTCTGCCTTCATCCTTCGCCCGATACATGGCGGTATCCGCGTTACGCAGTAGCGTCGGGACCTGGTTGGCATCGGCCGGATACATCGTCACGCCGATACTTGCGGTCACAATCAACTCGTGCGGTCCAATGGAGATTGAGGGCAACAGCGCCTCAAGCACCTTGCTGGCCACCATCGCTGCATCGTCGGCGGAATGCAGATCGGAAAGGATGATGGTGAATTCATCACCGCCAAGGCGGGATA
>CAJBIL010000069.1 GCA_903953145.1 uncultured beta proteobacterium | reverse complement strand
TGACTGGGATAGAAGGCGCGCCATTGATCCTGGCTGCCCAGCATCCGGCTGGCTGGCAGCCCTGAAATCCCTTCCAGCGCCTGGTTCCAATGAATAATCGTGTGCTGGCAGTCGAGGACAAAAATCGGGATCGGGCAGCAGTCAATGCCTTCAGCCAGCATGAAACCGGCTGAGTAGCCGGATTCTCCGGGGGTACCGGCTTGCTTACAGATGTCGTCGAACGTTCCGGTGGGCTTGCCTGTATCCGGTAGGTCGTCGCCTGAGTTGCTGAACATGAGAGCTCGCCCAAGATAGGTTCCCTACTATCCACCCGTTGCGCCATGCAGGCAAGAGGGGAAAGCCGGAAGCTGGCGATTGCCGGGTCAGCCGATCTTGCGCAGGTGAATAAATACTGAAATTTTTGCCCCCAGCCAGCCAAGCAAGGCACCAGTTGCAGCGAGCAGGCCAATGTTGCCGGCAGTCAATCCATGCAGCACAAAGTTGCCGCCATAGAGCGCGGCCAGTTCGGCTACCGGCGTGGCCAGCAGGTGAACACCGGCGGCCACCAGCAGTGCTGCGAGCAGCCCGCCCAGCGTGCCCTGCAAGGCGCCAAAGTAGTGGAAGGGGCGGCTGATAAAAGCATCGGTTGCGCCGATCAGCCTGGCGACTTCGATCTCGGCAGCATGCGCCAGAATTTGCAGGCGGATGGTGTTGAAGGTGGCGACAACCAGTGCACCGGCAAAAAGCCCGGCGAGCAGCGTGACGACCAGTTTGCTGATCCGCAGGAAAGCATCGAAACGTTTGACCCAGGCAGAATCAAGTTGCACGTGGGCAACTTTCGGCCAGCCGGCAAAGGTTTTCGCCAGACGCTCCTGCGCTTCCGGCTGTGCGTCGTCGGGTTCGACAACAAAGGCATCCGGCAAAGGGTTTCTCGGCAGGCTGGCGACGATTTCGGCCATTCCTTCCGCATTTTTCAGGCGCTTCAATGCTTCATCCCTTGCGATAAAGCGCCAGTGGCCGGGCTTGGTTTCGCGCAAACGGGCTTCGATCTCGGCGATTTCACGCTTGCCGGCGTCGAGTGTCATGAAAATGCTGATCTGCTGCACGCTTGATGTGCCGCGCGTGACTTCCCGGAGGTTGTCGAGGACAACCCAGCCGGCAGTAGGTAGCGTCAGGGCGATACCGATAACCAGTAGCGATAATGCCGTGTTGAGCGGTGATACGACGAGTCGGCGCAGGGCGTCGTACAGGGCGGCAAAGTGCTGGTTGAGCCAGGTGCTCATACGCTTGCTCCCGCTGCTGCGGCAGGTTGCGGCAGATGGCGCATTTCGCCACGTTCAAGGAGCAGGACACGCGGCGAGCCCTGGGTCGAAAGTCGGGAAACCCATTGTGGATCGTGCGTGGCAATGACGGTGGTAACGCCGACCTGATGAAAGGCGCGGAAAATTTCCAGAATATCAGCCGCAGATTCGGCGTCGAGGTTGGCCGTTGGTTCGTCGGCCAGCAGGATAGTCGGGCGATTGACCACGGCGCGGGCAATCGCCAGGCGCTGTTGCTCGCCCCCGGAGAGGGCGATTGGCAGTGCTTTCTCCCGGGCGAGCAGGCCAACCTTGTCGAGCGCAGCACGCGCCCGGCGCGTCGCTTCCTTGGCCGTTTGGCCGACAATGGCCAGCGGCAATAGCACGTTATCGAGCACGTTGCGGTCGAACAGCAGTTTCTGGTCTTGAAAAATCAGGCCGAAATTGCGGCGCAGGTAAGGAATGGCGCTTCGACGCAGGGCCGCGAGGTTCTGCCCGTTGACCACGATGCTGCCGGAAGTCGGGCGTTCGATGGCGGCGAGCAGTTTGAACAGCGTCGATTTGCCGGCACCTGAGTGGCCGGTGATGAACACCATCTCGCCGGCAGTAATCTCGAAGCTGACGTTTTTAAGCGCTTCCAGACCTTCCGGGTAGCGCTTGGTGACGGTGCTGGCACTGATCATTCGAAAAGCGCATCCACAAAGTCGCGGGCATTGAATGGGCGCAGATCGTCGATGCCTTCGCCAATGCCGATGAAACGTATTGGTTTCGGGCACTGGCGGGCAATTGCGGCGACGATGCCACCTTTTGCCGTGCCGTCAAGCTTGGTCAGGATGAGGCCGGTAACGTTGATCGCCTTGTCGAAGGCTTTGACCTGTTGCAGCGCGTTCTGGCCAATATTGGCATCGAGCACAAGCAGGGTTTCGTGCGGGCCGGACGGCTCGGCTTTCTGGATCACGCGGCGCACCTTGGCGATTTCCTCCATCAGATGCAGTTGCGTAGGCAGACGCCCGGCCGTGTCGGCGAGAACGACATCAATCCCACGTGCTTTAGCCGCCGCGATGGCGTCGAAGATGACAGCGGCGGGGTCGCCGGACGCTTGTGCAATGACGGTCACGCCGTTACGTTCCCCCCAGATTTGCAACTGCTCGCGGGCAGCTGCACGGAAGGTGTCGCCAGCGGCCAGTAGTACCGATTTGCCTTGTGCCTGAAAATACTTGGCCAGCTTGCCGATAGATGTTGTTTTCCCCGCGCCGTTAACGCCGGCGATCATGATGATGAACGGCCGGTGAGTGGAGACATCGAGC
>CAJBIL010000068.1 GCA_903953145.1 uncultured beta proteobacterium | reverse complement strand
TGATCACGATGGTTGCCGGATTTTGTTCAACCGCCAGTGAGAGTTTATGCGCCCACGCTTCGGCAGCCTGGCGCTCGGTCACCTCGTGGAAAATGCCGAGGACGGTGCCGGCACTACCATCCGGCGCCGGCTCAGGCACCAGCACGCCATCGAAGAAACGCGGCCCGGCAAGCGTCGGGAAACCGAATTCGACATGTTGCGAGCGCTTCGTTTCATAAACCTCGCGCAACACAGCCTCCCACTGCGTAATCAGCGCCGGCTCGATACCGGGATAGCTGGCAAAGGCATCACGCACTGTTTTGCCGAGCACATCGGGCTGCGGGAGGCCGGGGAGACGGGCAAAGGCGGCGTTGGTGAAGACATAACGATAGTCGTGGTCATAGCGACAAATGATGTCCGGCAGGTGCTCGACCAGTGTCTCGTAGGCCTTCTGCCGCTCGGCCAGCGCCGAGGTGCGCTCGACGACCAGCGCCTCGGCCGATTGACGTCGCGCCAGCGTGCCGTGCAGGTAAAAAAGCAAAAGCAGGGTGCCCAGCGTGCCAACCAGTGGCACGAAAGCAATACTGCGCGAGGCATTGGTTTCGATCCAGACCGGGCTGGCCTCGACCTGCACCAGCCAATGACGACCGGCGACCTCGAAGTCCTCGGTATAGGTCGGCACGGCAGCGTCGGCAAGGGGATTGGTGGCAACATTCGCAACATCCGCCTTGGGCAAACGCGAGCGCCAATGGCCGATCAGCGCCGCTTGCTTTACCGCGTTTTGCTCACCGGCCGGCGTCTGATCGAGCAACCTCACATGCAAGCCGGTATCCGGCGTGCTGTCGTTAGCAGCCTCGAACAGTTTGCCGATACTGATCACCGCCATCGCGATACCCAGCACGGCCGAGCGTCGCGCCTCGACCATTTTTGGCGGGGCGGCTGACCCAGTGCTTGGCGCTACGCCGCCGCGATAAACCGGCGCCATGACGACGACGGTATCGGTTTGCTGCTTGTCGATAATCAACAGACTGACCTGGCTGGCAGTCGGCAAGCCGCTGTCGATGGCCTGATCGATCACCGGGCCGCGATTGGCTGCGGCATGGAGGTTGAGTCCGATGGCGCGCCGGTTTAGGTCGATGGGCACGGCATAGAGCACCGGAAAATAACGCGCGCGGGCAACTACCGGTAAATCGTTGCCTTGCGGGTCGCGCTCGGTGATGGCGAAATTATCCCCCCACAACTGCCGGCCGGCACGCTCGAAGTCCGGGCGGTCTGCCGCCTCAACCACCGGCATCCAGCCGTAACCGCGCACCCCGTGCTGGCCAACCATCGGCTCAACAAAACGCTGAAACGATGGCCAGTCGACCTGGTTCACGCTGCCAAACAGGCGCTGCACGGTGATCAACTGATCCAGCTGATTCTGGATCTGATGCGTTACCAGACTGGCGCGCGACGCAGCGGCCAGATGAAAACGCTGCGCCAGCCGCTCCTGCGCGCTATCGTCCAGCGCCCGGCTGACCCACGCCGTAATCAATAGCCCGATCAGCCCGACGGCGATCAGTATCGACCACAGACCGGACTGGCGGGATCGCAGGTGCGTCGGCGAAGTTATTGGGTTGGGCATGTATGGTTAACGGCTTTTAATCCAGTAAAAGCAGTTAACCACAACGAACACGACGAACACAACGAGAACCTTAAATTTCGGGGTTTTCGCTGATCACCCATTGGGTGACTTTCCATGGCGAGACAACCTGTTGTGTTTTCGTCGTGCTTAACACGCTTTTTAGGACGAAACACCGGCGCACGCGGCATGCATGCGGGCAAGGGCGCTATCCAGCGTACTGCGGGGGCAGCCGAAATTCAGGCGTAGCCAGCCGGGCAGGCCAAAATCGGCACCATCCGAAAGGCCGACGCCCGCTGCTTCAAAAAATGCGGCGGGCTGCTCAACGCCCAGGGTGCGGACGTCGATCCACGCCAGATAGGTGGCTTCAACGTGCGTCATGGCGAGACCGGGCATCTCTGCGACGGCGCTTTCCACTGCATCGCGGTTAGCGCTCAGATAGTTGATCAGCGCGGCGTGCCAGTCGTCGCAATCGCGATAAGCCGCTTCACAGGCGGCCAGCCCGAGCAGATTGACGTGCGGCACGATGCCATTCATCGCGGCGAGAAAGCGCCGGCGTAACGCGGGGTCGGGAATCACCGCAAAAGCGCAGCCGAGGCCGGGGATGTTGTAGGTTTTTGAGGGGGCCATCAGCGTGATGCTGCGCCGGGCGATGTTGGCATCAACGCAGGCCAGGGGCAGGTGCGCACCGCCACCATCGAGCACCAGACCGCAGTGGATTTCGTCAGAGCAGACAATCAGATCGTGGCGCTGACAAAAATACGACAAAGCCTCAAGTTCTTCCAGCGTCCACGCGCGCCCGACCGGGTTGTGCGGGTGACAAAGCAGCAGCAGGCGGGTTTCGGGCGTCAGCGCCGCTTCCAG
>CAJBIL010000067.1 GCA_903953145.1 uncultured beta proteobacterium | reverse complement strand
GGCCGGATTATTCGCCGGGTGCATGATTTTGTGCGCAAGAGCGAACCCAAGCTCGCCCCCTGTGATCTGGCCGAAGTGATCGATGACAGCATCGGCTTTATTGAAGCAGCAGCCAGAAAGCAGCACATCCGCATCGTGCGCGAGATTCAGGGTATGCGACCCGAGTTGATGGCCGATCAGGTCATGCTCGAACAAGTATTGCTCAACCTGATGCGAAATGCGACCGAAGCCATGCAGGACGCTCCAGCCGAACGCCGGCGACTGACAATCAAACTCCGACAGATCGGGCAACAGATGGAAATCCGCGTGATCGATCGCGGAACAGGAATCACCCCGGAAGTGCAGGAAAAACTATTCACCCCGTTTTTCTCGACCAAGCCGGAAGGCATGGGCATGGGGCTAAACATCTGCCGCTCGATCATCGAATTCCATCAGGGCCGCCTGTGGATCGAGAGCAATCCCGAAGGCGGCACCATTTTTGTCATCACCCTGCCAATTAACGAGAATACGAAACGTTCATGACCCTTCAAGCCTACCTTGTCGATGACGACGAAGCGATTCGCGACTCTCTGAGCTGGCTGCTCCAGTCGCGTGGTGTTGCCTGCCAAACCTTTATTTCAGCCGAGGATTTTCTGGCTGCCTGGAACAGCACATTCGCCGGCTGCATTCTGCTCGACATCCGCATGGATGGTATGAGCGGGCCGGAATTATTCAATGCGCTGCGAGAGCGCGGTTGCCTGCTGCCGGTCATATTTCTGACCGGCCACGGTGACGTGCCGATGGCTGTTTCGGCGCTAAAAAACGGGGCTTTTGATTTTGTCGAGAAACCCTGTAACGACAATGAACTGGTCAATCGCGTGCTCGAAGCCATCAAGCTTGACGAAGCACAGCGCGCTGCCGCGTCCTCAGCTGATTCGATGACGGCTCGAATGGCCAAACTTACCGCACGGGAGCGCCAGGTGATGGATCTGGTTCTGGCCGGCAAACTCAACAAGGTGATTGCCGACGACTTGCAGATCAGCATGCGCACTGTCGAAGTCCACCGCTCCAACCTGCTTGAGAAAATGGGCGTCCGCACTGCGGTTGAACTGGCGCAACTACTTACCGCAAAACGCTGACCATGTCATAATCAGTACGAATATCCCGCCAGCACTAGGCAGTTTCCTATCGAGGCGAATACAGCCATGAGTTTGCGCCTGCAAAAACGTAGCCCCAACCAGCGTGCGGTTTTGATTGCGCTGATTTATGCCGTGCTGGCTGCGCTCTGGATCTTTTTTTCGGACAGCATTCTGGCCACGCTGGTCAAGGATGTTGAGCTGGTCACCCGTATTCAGACGATTAAAGGCGTTTTCTTCATCGCCTTGACCACCTTTACGCTGTACTTCCTGGCGCGCTGGCAACTGACGGAAGCACAGACTGCGCATCTCGAAGCACAATCCATTGCCGAAAAACTCCACGCCAGCGAACAGCGTTTCCGCACTCTGCTGGAAGATATTCCGAACATTTCCGTACAAGGCTACGATCAGGAACGCCGGGTTGTTTTCTGGAATACCGCCAGTGAAAAACTCTATGGCTTCAGCCGCGATGAAGCCCTTGACCGTAAGCTGGAAGAGCTGATCATCCCCGAGCCGATGCGCGACGGAGTGATTCATCTGGTCGACCAGTGGATTGCCGGGGGGGCGCCGATTCCCGCCGGAGAACTCGAACTGCTGCATCAGAACGGCAGCGCGGTACCCGTTTATTCCAGCCATGCGCTGGTTCGCAACAGTCATGACGAGGTTGAAATGTACTGCCTCGACGTTGACCTCGGCGAGTTGCGTAAAGCACAAAACGAGCTGCGACTCGCAGCGTCGGTCTTCGAAGGCACTGGCGAAGCCGTTTTGATCACTGATGCAAAAAACCGCATCCTCTCAGCCAACGACGCATTTACGCAGATCACGGGCTATCTAAAAGATGAAGTTATCGGCCGCGACCCGAAATTTCTCTCAGCCGGGCGGCACGACGCGGCGTTTTACCAGCAAATGTGGCGGCACCTCCTTGAAAAAGACCACTGGCAAGGTGAAATCTGGGATCGACGTAAAAATGGCGAAATTTTCCCGGAATGGCTGGGGATTAGCGTGGTGCGCAATACGGCAGGAAAAATAACCCACCATGTCGCGATCTTTTCCGACATTTCAGACAAAAAAGCGACTGAGGCACAACTCGAGTTCCTCGCCCATCACGATCCATTAACCAACCTGCCGAACCGCATTCTGGTCAAGGACCGAGTCATCCAGGCGCTTGCCTTTGCGGCGCGTGAAGAATTGCGTGTGGCGCTGATGTTCCTCGATCTCGACCATTTCAAGGGCGTCAACGACACGCTGGGCCACGTTGTGGGCGATAAGTTGCTGCAAGCCGTAGTCGCACGGCTACAGGATTGCGTGCGTGAAACCGACACGGTCAGCCGCCAGGGTGGTGACGAATTCCTCATCGCATTGACGGCGCTGCACGGAACTGAAGCCGTAACCAGTGTCAGTGAAAAAATTCTGCAAGTGATGGCACAACCTTTCAACATCGAAAACCACACGCTGGCTTGCACCTTCTCGATAGGAATCGCGCTTTACCCGGAGGATGGCAACGACTTCGATACCTTGCTACTCAAAGCCGATACGGCGATGTATCACGCCAAGGACGCAGGACGAAACACAGCCCGTTTCTTTACAGCGCAGATGAATATCGACACTCACGAGCGGTTTCGCATGCAAAACTGCCTGCGGCAAGCCATCGAACGGCACGAATTGCAACTGCACTACCAGCCGCAGGTTGACCTTGCCAGCGGCAGGATCACCGGCGCCGAAGCGCTTCTCCGCTGGACCAGCGCCGAGTTGGGCAGCATCCCTCCGGGCCGCTTTATCCCCCTTGCCGAAGAAAGCGGCCTGATCATTCCTATTGGTGAATGGGTCCTGCGCGATGCCTGCCGGCAAGCAGCCGCATGGCGAACTGATGGCCTGCCCGAGCTAACTGTCGCGGTCAACATTTCGCCGCTGCAGTTCAAACGCGGCGACCCGGTCGCACTGATCAGCCAGATCCTCGCCGAAACCAACCTGCCGGCCTGGTGC
>CAJBIL010000066.1 GCA_903953145.1 uncultured beta proteobacterium | reverse complement strand
GCTTCAGCAGTGCATGCAGCTCATGGCGGAACTCAGGTAGCTGGATCGAGCTGGCCGAGAGGTTGATCGCCAGCCCGGAGAGTTCCGGCCGCGACTCCAGTTCGTCGAGACCAAGCGCAACGGCGGCCAGGTCGAGTTGCGGCGTCAGGCGTAAGCGTTCGGCGACGGGCAAAAAGCGCCCGGCGGGTTGCCACTCGCCATCCTCGTCAAACATCAGGCGCAACGGGCATTCGCGGTGCAGCAACTGGCCGTCCAGCCCGGTTACCGGGAACGAAACCAGCCGCACCCAGCCATTTTCCAGCGCCCGCTGGATCAGTCTTGACCATTCTTCCGCGCTTTTCGGCGCGTCATCGCCGTCACGCATATCAACGATGCGCAGGCCATTGCGGCCTTCTGCTTCAACCGCAGCCAGAGCGGCGTCAACTTGCGAGAGCACTGCGCCAATCTCAATGCCGCGTGCAAAATGGCCACAGCCCAGCCAGGTGCTCGGCTTATCGGGTAAAAAAGCCCCGGCTTCGCGTGCCAGTGCGTCCAGCAAGCGCTCGCCGGTGGCTTGCGGGGCGGCCATGTCCGGCACCAGTAACGCAAAGTCGGCGCCGTTCAGGCGGGCGGCCATCGATTCCGGTAGCGTTTCGCCAACATCGCTGAGCACCTTGGCAAAGCGGCGTAATAGCTCATCAGTCGCCTCGCGCCCGAGCGATTGATTGACGGTCGCCAGATTGGCCAGACGGGCGATGAACACCGCGCCGCCGGTTGAGTTTTCGCCATCGGTGAGGGTGCGCAGACGGGCCATGAAATAGCTGCGGTTGGCCAGCCCGGTGAGCGGGTCGAAGTTGGCCTCCCGGCGCACCGTCTCAAGGCGTGCCGCTTCCTCCTCGAACATCGATTTGAGACGCCCGACGGTCGCATTCATCGCAATCGCCAGTTGTTTCAGTTCAGGCACTTCGGGTTCGTCAATGCTGATGAAACGGCGTTCGCTAATCGCCCTGGCCTGCGCAATTACCGCATCCAGCGGCCGCCGCAGACGGCGCAGCACGAGCGAGCCGAGATAGCCGCCGACCAGGCCGGCCAGCGCCAGTGCGGCCGACATATCCACCGCACTTTGCCAAAGCGCGCCATAGGCAAAGCGACTGTGGCTGACCAGCGTTACCGTGCCGAACTGTTTCCAGCCATCGCTGATCTGCGCCTGGCCCGGTGTCGCGTTGATCGGCAGACGGCGCACAAACCACGCTGGCGCATCGAGTTCGCCAAGTGGCGCCGTGCGTTCAACAATCGTTTTGCCCATCGGGTCAACCACGCGAATCAGCTCGTACTGGCCGCTGTCGAACAGCGCCGTCGCCGCCAGTTCGACGGTGACCTCGTCCGGGTTGCTCTGGCTGAGCGCCAGCGCCAGCGCCGCTGCGTTATCCGAGTTCTTGATCGAAAGCTGCGACTGCAAGTAGCCGCGTGCGCTGAGCATCGAAGCCAGCAGGCTGCCGCCGAGCGCGAGCAGCATGCTGATGATGATGGCGAGCCATAGTTGGCGATACATCGACATGGTATTAGTCCTTGATCAAAATCTTCAATCGAAGCCATCCGCGCGGGCGCGCTGCATCAGGTCTTCCCAGCGCGAGAGCCGGCTGGTGCCGCCGGCGCTCGCTTTTTCCTTGCCGGAAACCCCGGCGAAAATACCTTCGCTGTTAAAGCTGAACACCGGTTGCAGGTCGCTGCGCTGCGAGGCGGCTCGGATGGTGGTGTCCAGGTTGTCCAGCACCTGCGGTTCTGCGTTTGGCGTGGCGTAATAGGCGAGCACCATGTGCGCCTGCTGGATCATGCCGGTGGGTGTCTTGAGTTTTGCCTTGACGTAAATCAGGCGCATTTTGCTGACCGGCATGCCTGCCAGACGCAATGTGTAATATTTGGCGATGGCGAAATCCTCGCAGTCGCCGCGCCCCTTGCCGATGGTTTCCAGCGGGGTCGCCCAGTAATCGCTCTGCTGCCAGATGTTGATATCGTCGTCGAAGGCGACGTTCTGGTTGAAAAAGTCGTTGATACGCTTGAGCTTGGCCTCATCGGCCAGCGG
Source organism: uncultured beta proteobacterium (assembly GCA_903953145.1). Classification (GTDB taxonomy): domain Bacteria; phylum Pseudomonadota; class Gammaproteobacteria; order Burkholderiales; family Rhodocyclaceae; genus CAJBIL01. Next base: position 649 of record CAJBIL010000066.1, on the reverse strand, counting down.
TTTGGCGGTGGCGACGATCTGCTGCCAGTCCTTGAGCAGCGGCACGCGGGCCGGGCCGAAGCGGGCGACCAGCTGCTGCTGCAAGGTGTTCGGGTCCAGTGTCGCGGCTACGCACCAGGCGGTCAGCAACAGCAACAGCGCCGTCAGGCAGCGCTGGAACAGCGTGCGGATCGACGGTTTCTGGTGCGTCGCTGACGAGGATTTTGCGGACAAAGGCAAGGCAATCAGGGCCGGAAACGTGAACTTGTGCACAGCGATAATACCTAAACTCAGTATAATTCGCCGCTTCAATGACTTACGCACCCTATATTGCCCAGATGCCGTTCAACATGCAAAAGATATGTGAAGCCAGCGCTGTACTTTGCGCCCTGCTGTCGCTGTTTGCTGCTCTGTCCGGGCCGGTGGCTGCACAGGACTCGGCGCAAAACACAGCGCCCGCCGCCACCCTCACGCCAACCGCAGCTGCGCCGCATCTGACTCTTAAAGAGGCCGCCCAGGCCGCCCTGCTCAAAAGCCCGGAAGTCCTCGCCCGCTGGCATGCCTTTCAGGAAGCCTCCGAAGAAATTGGTGTTGCGCAGGGCGCATTCTTGCCCAAGGTTGACCTGAGTACCGGCGTGGGCCGTGAAACAATCGTCCAGAAAACCGCCGG
>CAJBIL010000065.1 GCA_903953145.1 uncultured beta proteobacterium | reverse complement strand
TCAAGCACATAGCCGATATTGCCGGATTTACCCTGTGCGCTGACATCGGCTTTCCAGGTGCCGTAACTGCCGCCAACCACGGACGTTTCGATGCTCGGTGCGCCCTTCCCTTCACGGGTGAAGAGCTGAATCACGCCACCGGCGTTGTTACCGTAAACCGCTGAAAATGGCCCACGCAGAACTTCGATGCGCTCGGCCTGATCAAGATTGAAAGTAGCCGCCTGCCCCTGACCATCCGGCATACTGGCCGGGATACCGTCGGCAATCAGCTTGATGCCACGCACGCCAAACGCCGAGCGGGCGCCGAAGCCACGCGATGAAATCTGCAAATCCTGCGCATAGTTTTGTCGATTCTGTACCGTGATACCCGGCACGGCGACCAGCGCCTCGGAAGCATTGACCCGCGCCTGCCCTTCCGTAATACGCTCACGATCCACCACATCAATCGCTGCCGGCAGATCAAAACTTGAATGCTCGACCCGGCTGCCGGTGACCACGACCGGGCTCAGGAGAGGAACCCGGGCATCAACCACAGCCACCGGCTCGGCCGCACCTGCCGGCATGGCCAACGGCACAAACAGCGCAGAAATAAGGACGACGGACAAACGCGGCGCGGGCAAACTGCAGCAAATAAAAGACATGCGGGACTTCCTGAAAAAACAGCGGATTCGGATTATAAACTTGGTGTAGCGGGATCAACCCTCAATCTTCGTCAGCTTCACCGTTCGCCCCTTCCTCCGATAGAGGATGAGCGGGGCGCAGCGTTGGTCGTCGTGGTAAATACCGACGCAATCGAGGCACTGGAAGCAGTTGTCGTAGTTGATTTTGCCGCTGGGCTCAATCGCATCATAGGTACAGCGGTAGCGGCAGGTCTGGCAGGGTTGGCCGCATTCCTTGCGGCGTGTCAGCCAGTCGGGCAGACGCAGCTTGCCGCCAAGAGTGATCGCCGCGCCGAGCGGGCAAAGAAAACGACAGAAAAACTTGTAATAGACGGCGCTGATCAAAAGTAACGCCACGGCATAGGCGACAAACGGCCAGCTGCGATCAAAACTCACGGTAATGGCGGTTTTGAACGGCTCGACTTCAACCAGTCGCGAGGCGAGTTGCGGCATCCAGAAAGCGGCCGCAGCAAGCCCGGCGAGGATGAAATAACGCCCGCGGTCAAGCACACGCGCCAAACGCGGTGGCAAGCGTCGGGCCCGCACACCAAGCCGGCGGGCAAGCAAGGCCACGAATTCCTGCAATGCGCCAAAGGGGCAAAGCCAGCCGCAAAACGTGCCACGCCCCCAGGCAAAGAAGGTGATGACGGTAAAAACAATCAGCAGCAGTGAAATCGGGTCGTAAAGAAAACTGGCCAGCCCCTGCCCTGCCCTTAACGATTTGATAGCACCGGTAATCTGCACAATCGAAAGCTGGCCCTGCGCGTACCAGCCGATGAACCCCAGCGTAAAGGCCAGGAAGGAAAGCCGGAAAACCTGCAAACGCCGGGCACTGAGGGAGATCCAGCGCGGTTTGGCAAGCACAATGCTGAGCAGGATCAGGGCCATGCTGATGATCAGCAGATCGGGCCAGCGGTCTTTCCAGGCGATCAGCCAGTCGGGCAAGGGTTTGGGCGGGTAGATGAGGAGCTGTTCGGGCGCCGTGTAGTCGAGGCTGACGCTACGCTGGGTAATGATCGGCAGGATCGAGCCCCGGGCCCGGCTAAAGGTCAGATCGAGGCGTAAAGCCTGTGCCGGATCAAGCCCGGAGAGTGGGGGGGTCTGGAGCGCCAGAATGCTGTTGAAACCCGGCGCGCCAGGCGGTGGCACCAGATCAAGGTCGAGGTCACGCGCCTCGTAGGGTGCTTTGTCCTGCGTTAACGAGAGGCGCGCCGGCGGGGTGCCACGAACAAAGGTTTCGTCAATCAGTGGCAGGCGGCCGGCAGCGGCCACCCAGTAAGCCTGCTGCCCGGCTTGCAGACGCCACATGATCGTTGCGTATTTGGCATCACCGAGCAAGGCCCGGCCAATGGTTGGCGCGTTGAGGTAGGCGACGTAGAAGTCGACGGCGATATCGTCCGGCGCGGCGAGCCCTGTGGCATCTTCGCCCGCACCATCGCTGCCGGCAAAAAGCTGTTCGACTTCACGATTGGTCAGCGTCAGGCGTTTGACGTAGCCGCGCTGTAACAAGGTGGCAAAGTCAAGTTGCTCGAAAACCCCCTCACGCGGCTGCGCCGGTGGTCCGCGCTGGGTCGGCGCCGCAAACGCAAGCTTGGCGCGGGCGACGGCCATCGCGGCAGTCAGCACCGTCTGGTTCACAATGCGAATCGAGGCGGTGGCTTTGGTCACCCCGTCAAGGACAACGCGCTTGTCGTTCCCCTTATCCCCGCCTTTGCCGGCGTTGCTGCTATAAACACTGGAAACACTGATCTGCTGCAACAGGCTTTTACCCGCGTACTGCGCCACAAAATCGCGCAACGGCCCTTCGCCAAGTCCGCTGAGAAATACCGGCTCGTGCTGGCGCAACACCTCAACATCGAGGTAAGTCCCCTTGCGATCAATGGCGATCAGCAAGTTGAACGGCGTGCCTTCAAAACCGGGGATCGGCGCCAGATCAATCGACTCAAAGGCGTAAGCAACCGGCCCGGCATTCGGCTCCAGCTCACTGCTGATCGGCCAGGCGGGGATTTCGGTCAGTTTTTCGCCAACCCGCAAGGGCGCCTGAAAACGACGCTCGATATCGGCTTTGCTCAACTCGCCGGCAACAGCGAAAAACGGGGAAAAACCAAGTAGCGCTGCCAACAGCACAGCCCTCAGCCAATACTGGCAAGTGCTGAAGCAAGACCGGCTTAAACGCACGCTTACATTCATGCTTCCATCAATCCGGCACGCATCGCAATCACGGCCAGTTCGGCGGCGTTGCCGGCGTTGAGCTTTTGCTTGATGTGGTAAAGATGGGTGCCGACCGTGCTGGCGCTCACATTGAAATCATGGGCAATGTCGCTGACCGAACGACCATTGGCCAATTGCAGGAAAACCGCGAATTCTTTTTCGGTCAGCGTTTCGACCGGATCTGCGGTGCCAGATAGCTGCGCCAGCGCAACTTGCTGCGCCAACTCGGGGTCGATATAGCGCTGATTACTCGCGACCTGGCGCACGGCACGCAGAAACTCATCGGGGGTGCAACGTTTGCACAGATAACCCAGCGCACCGGCCTTCAGCGCACGCAACGGGATGACCGCATCCTGATGCGCTGAGAGCATTAAAACGCGGGCATTGGGATGGCGGGCGCGCAACCGCTCCAACGCAGCAAGACCGCCGATGCCGGGCATCGATATATCCATGACCAGCATATCGGGCGCCAACTCGGTATAGAGGCGCAACGCCTGCTCGCCACTCTCTGCCTCGCCCAGCACTTGAGCACCAGCGCCTTCAAGCAGCAGACGAAAGCCCATGCGTACAATCGCGTGATCATCGGCCAGCAGGACTTTCTGGCCGGCAAGCGGCAAACTCATGATGATTCTTTCTCAATAACAGTTGCGCCCATCGGCAGGCGCACACACAGTCGCGTGCCACCGCCGGCAGCATGCTCGAAACGAAAATCGCCGGATAGCGCAGCCACCCGCTCACGCATGCCACTCACCCCAAGGCGGCAGCCGGAGAAATCGGAAGGCATACCGAGGCCACGCCCGTTGTCAGTAAGACTAAGCTCCAGCCAGTGCTCGCGGCCATCCTGCAATTGCCGCAACTGCACATCGACGCGACTGGCCGCTGCATGGCGGGCGACGTTGGTCAGCCCTTCCTGAACAATCCGCAGCAGGGCTTGGGCAAAATCATCCCGAATCGGCGTGGCACCCGCCGCCAGCGTGACGCCCAGCGCAATATCGGGGTAATGCTGCTGCCAGACGTCCAGATAGCGGCGCAACAACTCATCAACGCAGACACTTTCAAACTCAGCGCGCGGGCGCAGGTGTTGCAGGATGTTGCGCACGCCGTCCTGCATTTGTCCGGTCACCGCCACGATGCTTTGCGCGTGACCGTGCAGCGCGGGCTGCTCGCCGGTACGCTGGGCGATGGCGCCGGCCAGCGCACGAACAGCGGTAATGCCCTGCGCCAGTTCATCGTGCAGCTCGCGCGCGATACTCCGGCGCTCGGCTTCTAGCCGTACATGCACGCGCTCGGCCAGTTCATGCTCACTTTCTAGGCGAACATTCTCATTCACTGCCTCGGTCATCCGGTCGGCCATACCGTTAAAAGCACTGGCCAGACGGCCCAGTTCGGGCACGGCAAAAACCGGTAGCCGTGTATCGAAACGGCCACGGCCGGTTCGGTCCAGCGCGGCCATGACGAGACCAAGCGGGCGTAACGCACGGTCAAGCGCAAAACGGGCGACAAAGAACAGTACGATCAGCAACGTCGCTGCCCAGCCGGCCATCAGGCACAGATCATCCCAGGCATCGAGAATGGCGCGTGAGGCATCCGAACGCAGAATCAGGGTCAGCGGCCCGGCGTTGATCAGGCGCACCGCAAAGTCCTGCTCGACGGCGGCCACAAACCAACCCGGGGCAACGCGCCCGGCTTTGTAAATGGACTGCGGTGAGCGGTAAACCTGACGGTTGGTACTATCAAGCACTTCAAGATCATTGGCACGAATACGACCGACTGCCTGCAAATGGGCAAGCAGACGCTCGCTGCTCCAGGCCGGTGGCGAAGCGCGCGCCTCCTGCGCGGCAACCTCCAGCCACTGCGCGGCGACACGGCTTGCCGCTTCGACTTCTTCGTGGATCGATTCACGACTCTGCTTCAGCCACAAGGCACCCAGCGCCAGCACCAGCACCGCTGCAAGCGCGGTCAGCACGAGGCTGATGCGTGTGTGCAAACTGGGCGTAAAACGGCGCATGGGGATACCTCCTCTGGCCCTAAGAACATCGCTGGCTGATTGGCAGCATGGCGGGCAGCAGGTTCAGGAATTACGCTTGAGTGCGTAATGAACCGGGATATCAATCACGAAGTCCGGGCCAGCCGTGCTGCCAGAGTCTTTCGATGAATTCGCGACCGGGGGTGGCGGCAATGCTGTGTTCTGGACAAGTTGAACAGCGTGTTGATCAAGCACTTCAAAACCACTCGAATGCAGAATATGGACCGCGATGATCGTCCCCTTGCGCGCCACTTGCAAGCGCAAACGGACTTCCCCCTCCCAGCCACGCGCCGCAGCAAGCCGCGGATATTGCTGCTGCTGGGCGAGCAGATCACCGAGCAGCCGAATATAACGGGCCATCGCCGCCGGGTCGGTGACTTCTGCCGCTGAACGTGGCTCGGCCGGGCGCGCCAATAGTGCAGCCTCGGTACGCTCAGGCGCCGGTTCATTTACGGTCGGAGAAATGGCAGAAGAAAGCGCAGCGGCAGTAGTCAAAATCGGCACAACGGGGTTGCTGACCGGCGCTGGCCGGGCAACCGCCAACCGGTTGGTCACGGCCGGCACCGGCGCACGCACAACGCGCTCGCTGGCAGATGATACGGGAGGTGATTGCAGCACAGGCATTACTTCGGCAAAGCGCTGAGCAGGCGCTGGCATGCGAATACTGACCATCAGCGGCGGCAAATCAGCCTTACTTGCCGGTCGCTGCAAGAATGGCCAGAGCAGCACTGCCAAATGCACGAGCAGCGAGAATCCGACCGCCCACAGCGGAAGTCGTTGCCAGGTTGCCGCCGGCCAACCGAAATCAACGCCAGGTGCGGGATGCGAACTCATGATCAGCGAATATGTTGTCAATAGCGATGGGAATGCGCGTGCGTCAATGCATCCTGCTCGGCGGCCGGGTAAAGATGGCTGACTGAACGCCGGAACTCGCTCGCGGAGACCGCCATACGCTGTATTTGCGGCGGCAACGGCAGCGCCAGCGCTTCGCTCATATCCAGCCCTTGCTCCGCAGCCTCCTTCAAGGTTGCATTCAGCCAGCGTAGATAGTCGCGGGTCTGGGCAATCGAGACATGCGGGCTACTCGCCGGCTTACCTTGCTGGCTGGCTGGCATGGCTTCGCTAACTGCACCATGACCGGGAACGATGATGCGTGCACCGAGCGCGTCAAGCCGCTCAAGTGAAGCCAGCCAGGGCTCGATGCGCGCATGCGGCGTGGTTGGTGCGCGTCCGTTAAAAACCAGATCCCCCGTAAAAAGCACCCCCGTACCCAGGTCGAACAAGGCCAGATCGGCCCCCGTGTGGCCATCCAGCGCAAGTACCTCAAAACGGTGTGTGCCAACGCTGAACGGCCCTGGCGCGATGGCTTTGGGCGGAACGCGCACCTCGGTGCCGTGCATCGCATCACCGGAAAGCCGGTAAAGGTTCTCAGCAAACGCGTTACCGTCACGGGCGATGCCGCTAATCGTATCCGGCAGGGCGTGCAGCGTTTCAAGCGCGAATGCCTGATTGCCAAGGAAATGGTCCGGGTGATAGTGAGTAATCAGCACTTTCACGATCGGCTCGGCGGTAACGCTGGCGATAGCCTGCCGGAATTGCTCGCCGTAGTAGCGCGATGGGCCGGAATCAATAACCACCACGCCTGCGCCAGTCACGACAAAAGCGGTATTTACAATATTCGCACCATTGGCAATCGTGAAATCCTCACTGCGCCCGACCAGCACCCAGGTATCGTCGGCAATGCGCTGCGGTTTCAATGCGTAGTCAAAACCATCAGCGCTAGCCAGCGTGGTTGCTATCGCCAGAACGAACAGGATCAAATGCCGCAGGCCGCTACGCAGCAAAACGTGCGTGCGCTTATAAAGTGTTGAGTTCATGGCTCCACCCATGTTTCGATCGCATTGCCGCCATTGTCACGCCCCGTGACCTGCACCCGCGAAGCCGCCAGTCCGGCCGGCAGATCAATGGTAAATACCGGGTTTTCGGCAACCGGCTCATAAGCTTCGATCCGCATCAGCCCGCGCCCTTTCTCATCAGCCAACCTGAGCTGTTGAATGAAAAAGGCCGGGATGCCAGCAACCAGACCGGTATCCATCGGGTGGATGATGCGCAGGCGCAAGCGCAACTGGTCGGGTGATTTTGGAGTTTCAGTTGCACTTTGCGAACTTGAACTACTCGAAGCAGCACTCGCGCCCTCATTTGCAGCTTCGCGTGACCAGACGCGGCCGCTTACTTCATTCAACCGGCTTTGCCACTCCGGCGAACTGGAACCCACAGATGGCGCCGTACAGCCGCCGCCCGCCGTATTGACCCAGACCCCATTAACATGCCAGACGCCATCCGCTGTACGCGCCGCTGCACGAACCGGCGTGGACTGCTGAAGCTTGACGCGAAAACCGAGCTTGGCGAGACCACGCTCCGGGTAAAAACGGAGGACCTCATTGATCGGATTGAAATCGGCAAAAACCAGAACCTGCGTTACGCCGGAGAGCGCAGCAGCATCAACACCGACCGGGACATTGAGCGAATTTTCAGCCGTTACCGGGGCAACTACCTTGACCCGATCATCAAACACGACGCGCGCCTTGCCGAAGAAAGTCTTACGCATATCCTCCCAGCGCGGCGAATCAAGCGGGTCAGCCATCGACGCGCGATCAGGTACAGCAGGGCTAACCGCCCCGGCTGTGCCGGCCATTAGCAAACTAACGGACAGCAACGCAACGAACCATTTCATCTCATCTCCTCGTGTGGCGCTCTGCGGCAACCTGGCAGATTGTTATGTTAACAGATGCTTATATTAGCAAGCTCCATGCCGGCATGGATAACGCTATTCTGGTGCGCAGCAGACCCAGCATTCACGCCATCGACAGCAAATGTGCTCCACTTTGGAGCAGTTGATAATATTTGATACAGGTCAAAATTCCCACGAAAGACCTAATAACAATCTCGGCAGCACGTCACACCGCATGAAAACCCTCGAAGCAGCCCCTCGAAGCCCACAGCGACAAGCAATGCGCCAATCAGGGAGGCCCCCAGAAGGGCAGACAAAGCGGCTGGCACGCACTTTGCTGAAACAGTTCCCCACGGGGGCTGATCCCGCTTACGAGCGGACAACTGTTCCGGTTCGGATATACAACTAAGGAGACAATTCGATGAAACAGAGGGACAAGCAGAACAAGGCACCGTTCGTTCTCGCACTGGCTGCCGCAGCAGTACTCGGCATCGGTTCGCTGGGCACGGCGTACGCCAAGGATGTAACCAAAGAAGACGTCCTCAACGACGCCAAGTCCGGCGGAGACGTGGTCAGCTTCGGCCTCGGCACGCAGGGTCAGCGCCATAGCACGCTGACAGCAGTCAACACCAACACGGTCAAGAACCTGGTACCCGCCTGGTCGATGTCCTTCGGTGGCGAAAAGCAACGCGGCCAGGAATCGCAGCCGCTGGTTCACGACGGCAAGATGTTTGTTACCGCCTCCTACAGCCGCCTCTTCGCACTCGATGCCAAGACCGGCAAAAAGCTCTGGAAATATGAGCATCGTCTGCCAGAAGGCATCATGCCTTGCTGCGACGTGGTTAACCGTGGCGCCGCACTTTACGGCAACCTGGTTATCTTCGGCACGCTGGACGCTCAACTGGTTGCCCTCGACCGTGACACCGGCAAAGTGGTCTGGAAAGAGAAGCTCGAAGACTACGCTGCTGGTTACTCCTCAACCGCTGCTCCGATCATTGCCAAAGGCAAGCTGATCACCGGCGTGTCCGGTGGCGAATTCGGCGTTGTTGGCCGCATCGATGCACGCGACCCGATGACCGGCAAGCTGCTGTGGACCCGTCCTACCGTCGAAGGCCATATGGGCTATGCGATGGACAAGGATGGCAACAAGGTTGAAAACGGCATCTCCGGCACGACCAACGCCAGCTGGTCCGGCGACCTCTGGAAAACCGGCGGCGCAGCGACCTGGAACGGCGCTACCTATGACCCGGATACCAACCTGATCTTCGCCGGTACCGGCAATCCGTCCCCATGGAACAGCCACCTCCGTCCTGGTGACAACCTCTACTCGTGCTCGACCGTCGCTATTGACGCCGACACCGGCAAGATTGTCTGGCATTACCAGAACACCCCGCATGATGGCTGGGACTTTGACGGCGTAAACGAATTCGTCTCCTTCGATTTCAAGGATCCGAAAACGGGCAAGATGGTCAAGGCCGGCGGCAAAGCTGACCGTAATGGCTTCTTCTTCGTGAATGACCGCACCAACGGCAAGCTGCTCAACGCTTTCCCGTTCGTCAAGCAAATCACCTGGGCAAAGAGCATCGACCTGGCCACTGGCCGTCCGGTCTATGTTGATGACAATCGCCCTGGCGACCCAGCGAAGAGTGCTGATGGCAAGAAGGGTTCTTCCGTCTTCGCCGCACCGTCCTTCCTCGGTGGCAAGAACCAGATGCAAATGGCCTACAGCCCGCAAACCGGCTTGTTCTACGTCCCTGCTAACGAGTGGGCGATGGACATCTGGAATGAGCCTGTTGCCTACAAGAAAGGCGCCGCTTACCTGGGTGCTGGCTTCACTATCAAGGCAACCAACGAAGACTACATCGGTGCCCTGCGTGCCTTTGACCCGGCAACCGGCAAAATGGTCTGGGAAAACAAGAACTACGCTCCGCTCTGGGGTGGTGTCCTGACGACGGCTGGCGGTCTGGTGTTTTACGGTACCCCGGAAGGCTTCCTGAAAGGTCTTGATGCCAAGACAGGCAAGGAACTCTGGTCGTTCCAGACCGGTACCGGCATCGTTGCTCCTCCGATCACGTGGGAACAGGACGGCGAGCAGTTCGTCGGCGTCAGCACAGGTTGGGGTGGTGCAGTTCCGCTGTGGGGCGGCGACGTCGCCAAGCGCGTGAACTACCTTGAGCAAGGCGGTTCGGTGTGGGTGTTCAAGCTTCATAAGTCGTAAGCTGCTTATGGCCCGCTTATGCGGGCCATGTAATCCAGCGGCCCGACGGCTTTTCCCGTCGGGCCGTTGTTATTGGTACGCTGCAATCGCAACAAAAATGATCCGGGCGATGATCCATTATTTTGACCTGCTCCATTTTGTAACAAACGATCTGTTTCAAGTATTCGCACTACGATTTCAAAACGCCAGAATTCTATAAAACCTAGTCTTAAAATCACTAAATCCCCAGGAGAATAGAGAACATGAAGCAACGTATAACAGCACGCTTGTTCGGATTGGTTCTGGCTGCCGTTTTTTTGGCGACATCGGCAATCGCTGGTGAGCGTGCGACACCCCGGGAAGCGCGCGCCCTGTTTGATCAGGCCGTAAAATTTCTCGACGCCAACGGTCCGGAAAAATCCTGGCCCAACTTCAATAATCCCCGGGGCCCGTTCGTCAAAAAAGACCTGTATATCTACGTAATTGACCGCCAAGGCACCTATATCGCCAATGGTGCGTCAGCCGAAACGCTGGTTGGGCTCAAGGTTCTCGATAGCGTTGATGCGACAGGCAAGCCATTGTTCCGTGAAATGATTGCAGTCACCGAAAAGCAGGACGAAGCGCATATCAACTACATGTGGCTCAATCGCAAAACCAACCATGTCGAACCAAAATTTGCCTGGTTACACCGCAGCGGTGACTTTATTCTCGGTGTCGGCTACTACGCCCCCCGGTCTAACGCGAGCGATGCAAAGAAAATGCTTGATCAAGCGGCAATCGTGATCAAGAAGCAAGGGTTGCCAGCAGCACTCGCCAGATTCAACGACACCCAGGGACCTTTCATACGCGACGATCTTTACGTTTTCGCGATCAATATTGATAGCGGTAACTATGAAGCACACGGGATGAACCCGAAATGGGTAGGTAAAAATGCAAGCGAACTCATTGACGTTGAAGGCCATGAAATGGTCAAGGAAATGATCAAGCTGGTCAAAGCCAAGGGTCAGGGCACCGTGGATTATGTCTGGCGTAATCCGGTCACAAATGCGGTAGAGAAGAAGCGCTCTTTCGTGCGGCGTGATGGCAAAACCATGTTCGGCGTGGGTTACTACACCGAGTAACAGGTTTTTATTTTCCAAAGAAAAAGCCGGGCATGCCCGGCTTTTTCGTCTGAACTGCAAACAATAATTACTTCAGCGAGAGAATCCAGAAAACGACCTGACGTGCATCACCTTCCGTGATGGCAACGGCGTTAGGGGGCATTGCAATGCCGGAGACCTTCTTGTTCCAGTGGCTGGAGTAAGGATTCGAACCCTCAAGCACAACGCGCGTCAGAAAATCAGCGGCACCGGGTTTGTTTTTGTATTGAACAGAAACATCCTCCCAAGCCGGTCCAATCGGCTTGCTACCGTCTTTTGCTTCCTGATGCTTGAGTGAGTGACAGGTAAAGCAGCCTGCATTGGATGCCATTTTCTTGGCCTTTTCGTCACTCGCCGGGTCAGCAATCGCGGCTGCGGATGTGAGCATGAAAATGCTGGTGAGTCCTGTGAGTAGTGCGCGATGAATCATAATCATAATCTCCGGGTGAGGATAAAAAGTGATGAATGCTTGGAATTTGATCAGGCAGTTTATTCTAAGAGATAAGCCTGCACCATCGCAAACTAAGCAAATCCCGAGCCAGAAAGAACTTACGCTTGAGCAAGCCTTAATTTGCGATAAAGGGTTGTTCTAGTAATACCCAATGCCCGCGCTGCTGCCGAAATATTGCCGTTATGCCGGGCAACCGCATCCTGCACCAGTCGAATCTCGGCTGCGCGCAGACCAAGATCAGTACTAAGCGGCAAAGGCTGGCCTGTAATCTCATCGAGAATTTCTGGTGGCAGGTGTTCAGGCATCAGACAGGCTTCGTCATTACCCATCAGCGCAATAGATAAGCGCAGCACATTACGCAACTGGCGCAAGTTGCCCGGCCACGGGTGGCGCTGCAACAATCCAATCGCTTCAACGGAAAGCTGCCTGCGCTCACCGCCGCGCTCCTCATCGAGCATTTTTCGTACAAGGATCGGGAAATCAGTGCGTTCACGCAGAGCCGGTAGCGAGACCGTCATCCCCGAAAGACGAAAAAACAAATCCGCCCGAAAGGTACCGAGCGTCGTTAACTCGCGAAGTGGGCGATGGCTGGCACAAACAAGGCTGATATCAACCGCCTCCTCGCCCCCGCCGCCGAGTGGCGACACACGCCGAGTTTCCAGAACCCGCAGGAGAATCGCCTGGAGATTCAGTGGCATGTCGCCAATTTCATCGAGCAGCAATGTGCCGCCATGAGCCTCTCGCAATTTGCCCCGCGCCCCTTCGGCACGTGCGCCGGTATAGGCACCGGCAACGTAGCCGAATAACTCTGCTTCGATCAGACTGGCCGGGATGGCCGCACAATTGATTGCCACAAATGGTCCGAGACGCCGATGCCCGCTATGATGAAAAGCTTGGGCAAACACCTCTTTACCAACCCCCGTTTCACCCTGAATGAGCAAAGGGATGTCATGTTCAGCGATACGCTGCGCGCGACGCACGGCCTCCGCCATTTTAGGATCGCCCAAATCAAGCGAAGACAAGGTTCGCACAGCAGAAGCCGGGGGGGCAACTGCCACTTTCGGGATAGCGGGCACAGAGCGCGCACGTTTCGTGGTGCGTAATGTCGCTGTAAGCGTTAATTCACGACCGGCATCGGTGCGTACCGTCAATGGCAATGCACCACGACGCGTGACATGATCAAGCAAACTGCGCCATGGCATCGCAAAAATTTCACTGAAATTGCAACACACCTGGCCGACTTCAGCCGACTGACGCCCGAGCAATAGTCTTGCCCGCCGGTTACACGAAAGCATCAGACCTTCTTCACTGAACACGGCCAACCCTTGCAGCGGCGTTCCCAGCATTTCAGCGACGGGGTGGAAATGCAATGCCAGCGAACCTTCCGCCACTGTCTCAATCAGCCGGTTTTCAATCATCTCAACGGTTGTTTGCAGCAAAGCCATCGCGTGGACGTGGGTTACGCGCGCATCGCTCGAAATATCAAGCAAGCCGAGAATGCCGCCGGAGGGCGCAAGAATAGGTGTCGCAATACAGGTTAGAAACTGATTCCGCTCAAGATAATGCTGATCACCGAAGACCGTAACCGAACGCTGTTCATGCAGCGCCGTACCAACCGCATTGGTACCCATGCACTGCTCCGACCAGATGGCACCGGGCGCCAGCGAAATACTGGCCGCACGGCCGACAAAATCACTGTCACCGACGGCACGCAGAATCATCCCGCTGTTGTCTGCCAGTAACACCATCGATGATGAACGCGCAATTTGCTGATGCAGGTGTTCAATCACCGGCTGTGCGTAAGCAATCAGATTCGCGTTGGCCTCCAGACGCTCGGTCAACTGGACGCCCGAAGCCAAGGCATCAACCAGGCGAAGCCCGGGATTCAGGCCATGGCCGGCGCTACGCTGCCAGGATCGCTGAATCGGATCCTGAGAGCTTTCGTTAAGGTCAATCAGATCGGCGGAATCTGTGGGAACAGCAGGCTTCATGACTATTTATCCCGCAGGAATCATGCCGGCCCATCAGGCGCCAAATATGAAGCAACTCCTGCTGTTAGCGCATATTCGTGCGTTACGACTTGGAGCAACTGTTCATTTATGAAACAGGTAATCAGAAAAACGGGAACTGATGTCGATATAAATAAACGACTCAATCAATCTAACACTATGGTTAAAAAGAAAAATATCTACTTCAGAATGCTGCATGATGATATCTGGCACGCCCACTGCTTCAACAGGAAAGACAATTTCGCCACGAGAGCGTTAAACGTCAATAGCCATGAGGACCCATGGCGCAAGCGAGCGGCACCCTGATACAGGCTGGTACGCTTTGAGTCGCACAGGTCCGGATGTTTACACCCGCTTGCATAAAACTGGAGACCTACATGAAATCGTTTCACTTGTTTTTAGCGCTTGGATTAAGCGCAGCCGTTGTCGGACAAGCCGTCGCGACTGAAGCAATTGTAAAAAAAGCCCGTTGCGTAGCTTGCCACGCAGTCGACAAAAAACTGGTCGGCCCGGCTTACAAGGATGTTGCAGCAAAGTATCGCGGTGATGCCGAAGCCCTCACACGCCTGGCTGCAAAGGTTCGTAACGGCGGCTCTGGTGTCTGGGGCGAAATTCCGATGCCACCACACCCGGCCGACAAACTGAATGACGCTGATCTGAAATCAGCCGTCGAATGGGTACTCAGTCGCGAATAACGAAAAACAGGTAGTGGCTAAAACACTCAGCCACTACCTGAAATCCTGAAATTTTCAACGCGATTAACGCAGATACCTCGTTCGAGGCTGTTTTCAAGCGTTACCGGAACGCCAAGGCAGCATCCGCGACATCACACCATCACGCCGAAACGCATGATGTAGTGCACCCAGCACATGAAGCGCCAGCAAAAACATGAGCGTCAGCACAGCACCTTTGTGTATGGTACTGAACAGCGCGTTCAATGCCTCATCAGGCCAACCGGCCGAGGGCAATACTAGGCCGAACAGTTTCATCGGGTATTTGGTAAAAGAAGCTGAAAGATAGCCCGCCACCGGGGCGACGACCAGCACCAGATACAGCGCATGATGAATCCCCGCCGACAACCGGCGCTCCCAAGGCAACAATACCGTTGCCGCAACGGGAGGCGCTTTGAAGCGTCGCCAGCCAAGACGCACAAAGATCAATGCCAGCGCACAGAGGCCCAATGACTTATGCAAGGCATAAGCCGCAGACCGATCCGGCCCGCCTTTGGGCAGATCAACCATCGTCAAACCAATGAAGATCAGTGCAACAACCAGCGCGGCATGCAGCCAGTGCAGGGTGATTGCCGGAATACCGTAACGTGCGACACTCATGGCGCAGGAACGATAGCTACGCCCCAGGGCAACTCACCAACCGGCACATCAGCTACTTTGAGCAGCGTAGCGGCATCAATCACCGAAACATTGTTGGATCGACCATTCGCAACATAAAGGCGTTGACCATCCGGCGTTACTGCCATATTCCACGGCCGTTTACCGACCTCAATCGTCGCCAGCACTGTGTTGCTGGCGGTATCAATGGCGCTTACCGTGCCATCCTTGCCATTGCTGACAAAAATGCGCTTACCGTCAGGTGTGACCGTCAGACCATTGGTAAATTGCCCACCGCGAATCTCTGCCACTACCTTGCGAGTGGCAACATCGATTGCATAAACGGTATTGGTGAGTTCACAAGCCACATAAACCCGGCTGCTGTCGGGCAAAAAGGCAATGCCACGCGGGCGGCGCCCGACAGGAATGCTGTCAACCTGGCGACGCGCAGCAACCTCGATCACATCAACCTGCTCTGCCTCTTCGGCACTGACATAAAGCCAGCGACCATCGGGGCTGAACACGGCGTGCTCAGGATTTTTCCCTTGTACACGAATCTCTGCTTCGCGACGACCGCTTGCAGCATCGATCAAGACCACGCTGTTGTGCGCCTCAACGGCTACCGCCAGCCAACGACCATCCGCAGAGACAGAAACGCCCTCGGGTGATTCGCCAAGTGGCACGCGGCGCACAACTTTTCGCCCGGGCAGATCAATCACCAGCAATTCACTGTTTGCTGCGTCGGTTACATAAAGCTGCTTACCGGCCGGATCAATCGCAATCCCCCGAGGCCTCCGCCCCGCTGGAATCGCAGCAACAACGGTGTTTTCAGCAGTGTCGATGACGCTGATAGTGCCTGATTTCTCGTTCGGCACATATGCAAACGGGGCTGCCAGCACAAGTGCCGGCAGCCCCAGAAAAAGTGCCAACAGGCTCCGGATACCCAAGTTACGCACGATCATCAACCCCCAGGCAACTGATGTGTCACGCCATAACGGGTGAAGATGCGGGCGACTGTGCCATCCTGCTGCAAAGCGATCAGCGCTGCTGTCAGCGCCTCGGCCAGCGGGCCATCGTCTGTTTTGACAGCCATTGCGAGCGGCCACTGGTCGCCACGCAACTCCGGCATTTTGACAAGGCTGACCGGGTAGTCCGGATCACTTTTCAGCGCAGACTCAAGTTCGGCGCGAGGGGCCATTACAGCAGAAACCTCACCTGCCTTGAGACCGGCAGTTGCCAAAGTAACATTCTTATAATGCACGACATGATCACGCAAACGGCCATTAAGGACGCTGAGCAGGAAAGAATCTGAACCGGATGCCATCTCGACGCCAACCTTCTCGCGCGTAAATACACTGAGCGCAACTGCTGCAGAGCCTTTGGGCTCAGGGATCAGGGAAGGCTTCCGGGCCAGCGCCAGTGCTTCAATGTGATACGGTGCAAAGATCTGTACCTTGTCGTTCTGGGCTGCGAACGCCTTGTCCAGCGGCACATGCAGCATCACATCAGCAGGCTGCGTGCCCAGGTAATGACCTTTCCAGACCATATTGCGCAAATCGTCGTTCATGTCCTCATCGGCGTTGAACCAGGCGATTTCCGCTTTTACCCCAAGACGCTCGGCCAGCGCCTTGCCGATGTCGACATCGATCCCTTTGCCATTAAAGGAATAAGGCGGGAAATCGTTATACACAGCAACGCGCAGACGGCCTTTTTGCTTCATGTCCTCAAGCCCGTCGGCCAGTGCCGGCATGGCAATCGCCATGCACAACGCACTGAGAGCAGCCAGCCAGTGCCGGCGTCCGAAACTATTCCTCACGAACCGTCTCCAGCCAGCTACGCAGTGCCCACATGGCTTCTTGCGACAGAATACCCTCGAACGGCGGCATGTAAACGCGGCCATCGCGGGTGGCGCCACGACGAACGCGCGGCATGAAGACCTCATCGCCCTCATCACCTGCCGGCAGGTAACGCAAATCCGGGGCAACCCCGCCCGAAATAGCGCCGAGGCCATGACAGCGCGCGCAGTTCTGGTTAAAAGCAGAATCACCGATCCGAATGGCGTCTTTGTTGCCACGATAGGGATTGGCCTTGATCCACTCGGCGCCGATCTGTTTCAGGGCAGTGGTATCAACGGCTTGCGGAACAACGTCACCGTGCGCCAGCACGGAGGCTGCTGACAGGCTCAGTGTGACGGACAGCAACAGGCGGAAAATGGATTTTTTTGAAACGGTCACTTTGTCACCTCGGGTATGGTTTGAACGTTTTGTTGAAGAAAGCCGTAACACTACGGTAATTTACTTTTCTACAATAGCAAGCTGTGTGCCATTTGGCTTGCCGGCTTAATTAATAACCGGTTAAAACCGGTGAACACCCCTCGCTGCCTGCATTTGCCGAGTTGATGCGTCGTTTTGAGACGACCCCGATTCTGGCTGATTTTATGCGCCAATACCAGTCATCCGGATGCGTTGCTAAAAGATTGCCCAAGTGTTACTTTATGGAGCAGTTCAGGGTGTAGCGCAGACGAGAATCAAAATAGATTCGATAGATTGATATGCAAAAAAGAATATTGCAGGAGGAGACCAAATGATTCAGCTTTCCGCTGCGGCAGAAGCGCGTGATTTGCGCAGCCAGCAGGCAAGAGAGGCATTTTTCAACCGTGGCGAGGCACCTCACGGGCTTCTTGAGCGCACCCTGCTCCGCTCCTGGGAGCGCTGCCGTCTGGCCGGACTCGACGCCAACACCCTGATTAGTCACTACAACGAGCTCATCGAAGGCGTGCACCTGACACAGGCGCAGGAGCAATACCGGACACTGATTACACATGCCCGCTCAATTATGGAGCATGTGCATGAGCAGATTCGCCACTCGGGAAGCGTGGTCATTCTGGCGAATGAAGATGGATTACTGCTGCACTCGGCAGGTGACGCCGATTTTGTTGACCGGGCCGGCCAGGTTTCACTCCAGCCCGGCGCTTACTGGAAAGAAGTACAACGCGGGACGAATGGTATTGGCACGGCACTGGCTGAACGCTGCGCGGTTGAGGTGGTCGGTGGCGAACATTTTCTTGAGCGCAATAATTTCCTGACCTGTAGTGCAGCGCCGCTGCTCGACCCGCAGGGCAACATCATCGGCGTACTCAATATTTCCGGCGATGCCCGTGCCTATCAACGGCACACGCTGGGCCTTGCCCGGATGTCGGCGAGCCTGGTTGAAAAACGCTTGTTCGAATCGGAATTTGCCCGCGATCTGCTGGTCTGCTTCCACAACCGCCCGGAGTACATTGGCAGCCTCGGCGAAGGCCTCGCCGCCGTCGCGCAGGATGGCCGGATTCTGGCCGTTAATGCCGCAGGGCTGGAGATTCTCGGCCTGCGCCGTGACGAGGCGACCCGTCTTAATTGCGCGACGCTTTTCGAGGCCACGCTGGGCACCCTGATTGACCGTGCCCGTCACGACGCGCAGGCAATCAGCGCCTTCACGCTGCTCAATGGCAAGCAGCTGTTTGTTCGTTTGCGCGGGAATATTCCGCAGCAAATGGTTACGCCGGCGGCGAATCAGGCCATCGCGCGTAACGTGCGCGCACAGCGCCCGACCGAACGCGTCGCAAAGACACTGACGCTCGACAGCCTGTCCACCGGCGATGCCCGCCTGCAACTGGCGATCGACCGGGCGCGCCGCGTTCTCGGGCGCGATATCCCGATCCTCATTCAAGGCGAGTCTGGGGCCGGCAAGGAGATGTTCGCCAAGGCCATTCACAATAGCGGCCCGAACAACGCCGCACCTTTCGTCGCACTCAACTGTGCGGCAATTCCTGAAAATCTGATCGAATCCGAGCTATTCGGCTATCAGGGCGGCGCTTTCACTGGCGCACGCAAAGAAGGCGCCATCGGCAAGATCCAGCAGGCGCACGGCGGAACGCTGTTTCTTGATGAAATCGGCGACATGCCGCTCAGTTTGCAGGCACGGCTGTTGCGCGTGTTGCAGGAGCGTTGCGTCACCCCGCTCGGTGGCAATCGAACGGTTTCGGTGGATATTTCACTGGTTTGTGCCACCCACCGTCGCCTCAAGGAAGAAGTCGCCAGCCGCCGCTTCCGCGAGGATCTTTACTACCGGATCAACGGCCTCTCGGTCAGCCTGCCCGCGCTACGCGACCGGACGGACCTGCGCCAGCTGGTCGACATTCTGATTGCCACCGAGGCCGGTGATCGCGCAATCAAGGTTTCGGAAGTGGCGCAGCACGCCTTTGAGCGCTACGCCTGGCCGGGTAACATCCGCCAGTTGAATAACGTGATCCGCGTCGCGATTGCATTACTCGATGACGACGAAGCGTTGATTACCGAAATGCATCTGCCTGAAGAACTGCTCGAAGATCTGCCACTGATCGCTGCCGGGAATGCCGCCCCAATCGCCAGCCCGCTTATGTCGCCAGCGGAAAACGACACTTCCAGCCTCGAAGATATCGAACGCCGTGCCGTGATGCGGACACTGGAAGCATTGGGCGGCAACATTTCAGCGGCGGCGCGCATGCTAGGGGTTTCCCGCAATACGCTCTACCGCAAACTGGGCCGCCTTTAATCCTGAACATTATTGCCCACCTTGCCGGCAGGGCGCATGGATAGGCGATCTACGTGCAGCACTACCTGAAGAGTGGCGTCAACATTGGCGCTCCGGCATTGGCACTCGCTAGATGACCATTTGACGCGCCTTACAGGGCAATGCCTTGCCGCTCAGATACGCGCCAGCAACACAACAACCGTTGCGAACCAGCCGGCAAACGCGCCGAGCAGATGAAAGTCGCGCAACAATGCGGCGGCCGGATCACCGCCGCCGCCGCGTCGATGCAGCAAAAACAGATAGCGGAAGATGCCGTACATCACGAACGGCACGCTATAAATCAGATTTGTCGTGCCGTGCATGGCCACCGTCTCGGCGCTCACGGTGTACAAACTGTAATTAACGATGGCGCCCGCTGCGCAAATACCAATCAGCTTGTCGAGCAACACCGGGTCGTAGTCGTCAAGCACCTTGCGAT
Source organism: uncultured beta proteobacterium (assembly GCA_903953145.1). Lineage (GTDB taxonomy): Bacteria > Pseudomonadota > Gammaproteobacteria > Burkholderiales > Rhodocyclaceae > CAJBIL01. The sequence continues at coordinate 1,037 of CAJBIL010000065.1, read as the reverse complement.
GGCTGCCACCACGCCCCGCCAGCACATTGAGTTCGGCACGCCGTTTGGCGAAACCCAGAAAAAGCGTCAGCATCAAACTGCACAACAGCAGCCAGTGCGACGGGGCAATACCAACGCCCAGCGTACCGGCCAGGATTCGCAACATAAACCCTGCCGAGATGATGAAAACGTCGAGCAAAACAACGTGCTTCAAGCCCATCGAATAGCCGACATTGAGCAGCGCATAAACAACGACAATCACCAGCACCGTATTCGACACCGTCAGCGCCAGCATCAACGCCGCCAGCAGGCACCCGCCGGCCAGTAGCAAAGCCTGCGTGACACTGACCGTGCCGGCAGCAAGCGGCCGCCGGCATTTTTCAGGATGCGCCCGGTCACGCTCGCGGTCAGCCAGATCATTGATCACATACACCGCCGAAGCCGCCAGGGCAAAAGCGGTGGCAGCCAGCAGCACGTTTTGCACCAGCATGGCATCGTGCCAGGCATGACCAAACAGCAGCCCGACAAAAACAAAGCCACTCTTCACCCATTGATGCGGGCGCAGCAGCTTGAGGTAAGGCGACAATCCGTTCATTGCGCATTCATTCTGATAAAGCGTTTATCTAACGAGCGATCAATGCTCATGCTTACATCCGGTCAGTCCAGCTTGACGGCTGCCTATTATCGCCGTTAAACACAGAGAATTACCCCGTTGCCGGCTGCTAAAATAACGCCCATGAACATTAACAACATCCCCACGCGCACCCTCTGGCCCGCGCCGCAGCAACGCGCTATCGACATCATCGACCAGACCGCGCTGCCGCACGTCTACCGCACACTACGCCTGTCCACGCTTGAAGATGCAGCGCACGCGATTCGCAGCATGCAGGTACGCGGCGCACCTTTGATTGGCGCCACGGCGGCCTACGGCGTTGCGCTGGCCCTCGCGCAACAGGCGGATGATGCGACGCTGGCAAGCGCGGTCAGCACGCTCGCCGCAACCCGGCCAACCGCCGTCAACCTGCATTGGGCGCTGGCGCGAATGCAAGCCTTTTTGA
>CAJBIL010000064.1 GCA_903953145.1 uncultured beta proteobacterium | reverse complement strand
CCATGACCGGCATCTGCATGTCCATGAGAATGAGGTCAAAGCGATTTTTTTCAAACTGATCTACGGCCTCACTTCCATTATTGGCAAGTGTTACTTGATACCCCCGTTTTTCCAGCAAACGCCTGGCAAGCTCCTGATTTACCGGATTATCTTCAACCAGCAAGATCTTAAGCGGGGTTGTTGCACTACCACTGGAAACAGAACCCTCAATATCGAAAGGTGCCAACGCCAAAACATCATCGATTTTATTTCCTAAAACAAGCGCCAGCGCATCGAAAAGATCTTCTGGGGCGACGGGCTTAACAAGATGAGTACCGACTGTAAATCCGCGCAACTGATCAAGATGCTGGCGTTGCTGCTCGGTATTTAATAGCGTAATCAACTTTTCAGGGCAAGTGCCGCTTTGCCAGGACTCAGTCAAAGCAAGACCGGCCGGCGCCGGCATCTGAGCATCAGCCAGTACGCATGCATAGGGGAAACCGACTGAACGTGAACGTTCAATTGCAGCTAAAGCTGCTACGCTATCAGCAACAACCGCAGCCTGCATCCCAACCTGATCAAGAATCGAGTATAGCTGCGCTGCGACAACGGGATTACTCTCGATCAAAAGCGCTCTCTGACCGCTCAAATATTGCACATCCGGTGAAATGGCAGTCATCGCATCAATACCGAAACGGCCTGTGAAGAAAAAACAAGCCCCCTTCCCCTCAGCGCTCTCCAGCCAGATACGCCCCCCCATCATCTGAACCAGATGCTTGCAAATAGTGAGGCCCAGCCCTGTACCCCCAAATCGGCGAGTTATTGAATCGTCTGCTTGTGAAAAAGCCTCAAAAATTGCGCCCTGCTGGGCAGCCGGAATACCAATCCCCGTATCCTGAATCGCAAAACATACAAAAGCCGAACCGGATGTGCAAGTTTCGACTGAAACCTCGACCACAATTTCACCAAACTCGGTAAATTTGACCGCATTACCAAGCAGATTTGAAATAACCTGCCGCACTCTGGTCGGATCACCGATCAATCGTGCAGGAACACCAGAATCAACTGTAACAACAACCTCCAAACCTTTTTTATGCGCGGCCACCGCGTGCGCGCGAGCTGCTTCAAAAACAAGGCTGGACAGAGAAAAGGAAATTTCTTCGAACCGTAATTTGCCAGCCTCAATTTTTGAGAAATCAAGGATGTCGTTGACAATAGAGAGCAAAGATTCGGCAGAAGATTTGACCGTCTTCAAATAATGACGCTGTTCGGTATCAAGCTGAGTGTCGAGTGCAAGCTCAGTCATCCCGATAATTCCGTTCATCGGCGTGCGAATCTCATGGCTCATATTCGCCATGAAAGCACCACGGGCCCGATTAGCGGCTTCAGCCAGCTCCTTGGCTGAAAGAGCTGCATCCTCGGCCTGTTTGAAAGCTGAAATATCCCGGTGCAACAAAAGAATACGCAAGGGTTCTCCGCCGCTATCCCGGGCACTGACCATGCCTTTGAGCATTAGCCATTTCAAACCACCTGTTTTTGCACGAAGGCGGCACTCGGCCTGAAAAATGCGCGACTTACCCTGAATATGGGCAGAAATAGCTGCATTGAAAATACTCAGATCTTCCGCATTCGCCAATTGCCGCCAAGCAGAAATTGTGTCTTCCAGATCGTCTTCAGCAAAACCTAACAGGGTTTTCCATTGACGACCGGAGTCAATTCGACCGCTCTGAAGATTCCACTCTGAGAAAGCATCTGCGGCAAGTTCAGACTGTGCCTGATGAAATCCAGCATATTGCGCGATCACACTATCGGCAGTTTCCAGAAGTTGACTAACCCCTTTTACCAGATCTGGATGCTCAGGAGCCGCGAGAACAAGCAACTGAGCCAACGCCGCCTCACCCTCCCCGCCAAAAATCTCACGAAGTTTACCGGCGAGTAGCTGAGATTTCATTGCGCGGCTAAAAATTTAGTGAGAAAGAATGCTCAGCGCAGGCCAAGAACATCCTGCATATCGAACATTCCACACGTTTTACCAGCAAGAAAACGTGCTGCACGAAGGCTTCCCAACGCATAAGGCATACGACTACCTGCTTTATGACTAATTTCAACGCGCTCACCCGTACCGCAATACATCACCGTGTGGTCACCAACAATGTCACCACCGCGCACAGTTGCAAAGCCGATAGTTGATGGATCACGCTCGCCAGTCACGCCTTCTCGGCCATAGACTGCGATTGCCTTTAGGTCACGACCTAAAGCCTGGGCAACCACTTCGCCCATACGCAGAGCAGTTCCCGAGGGCGCATCGATCTTGTGTTTATGATGCGCTTCAACAATTTCAATATCATAGCCATCGTTCATGATGCGCGAAGCCATATCCAGCAACTTGAAAACGACATTAACGCCGACACTCATGTTCGGCGCGAAAACGACAGGAATCTCCTGCGCCGCAACAGCAATTGATTGCTTGCCCGCGAGATCGAACCCCGTTGTACCGATCACAATTGCTACATTGTGCCGACGACAGATTTCAAGATGTTCGAGTGTGCCTTCAGGGCGTGTAAAGTCAATCAGGCAATCCGCTTTGGAAATGCCAGCCTCAAAATCACTGGTAACTTCCACGCCACAGGGCATGCCAACCAACTCTCCGGCATCCTTCCCAAGCGCTGGCATTCCTGCCTGATCAATTGCTGCCACCAACAACATTTCAACATCTTGCAAGGTTGATTCGATCAGCATTCGTCCCATGCGCCCCGAGGCACCAACAATCGCTATCTTGATTTGACTCATTTTTAGAATCCTACGCTTTCCAGGGCTTTCCCAAAGAAACCCTTCTCATCGACTGGTGGTAATGGCTGGCTACCATCTGCGGGCAAAGAGCCCAAATCGATTTCACGCGCCCGACTCTCAGGCGCAGTCGAATCACCAGACTTGGCTGCAACAACGTCACCCGCCACGCGAATCAGCTTTCCATCAGAATCAAAAAAAGTAGAAAATTTGCGTATTTCAACTTCGCCAGTAGCCCCTTTTTGTAAGCGATAGACATAGTCCCAGCGATCAGCATGAAACATATCAGTCAAAATTGGCGTGCCGAGAATGAAACGAACCTGATCTTTGGACAAGCCAGGACGTAGCTGGGAGACCATTTCCTGGGTAAGAACATTTCCTTGCTGTATATCAATCTTGTACTCGGAAACGAGGCGTGGCACAGATGAGCAGGCTGACAGGGTGCCAGCAACAAGTAAAATAATGATGGGTCGCGAACAAATCATGCGCTTAAATGGTCTTGGTAGATAATCGGTAGTGAGCGAGACGGCCTGAGATGCCATAAGCGGTTTTAAGATCGATAATATTATTGGCAGAATTGTCGATCCGTTTTTTCAAAGTCATCTTAGTCGGTATATCATAACCGAAAAAAACATCCACTTTTACAGCTGTTCAAGGTAAGTAATGAGCAATTCCAGCGACCTTAAGAGCATGGGGCTCAAAGCCACTTTCCCTCGTCTAAAGATTCTCGAGCTTTTTGAGAAGTCTGAGGTTCGCCATTTGACGGCCGAAGATATATACAAACTACTAATTACAGAAAACATCGACATCGGTCTTGCTACGGTTTATCGCGTTCTAACCCAATTTGAGCAGGCAGGCTTGCTTGAACGGCATCACTTTGAGTCTGGCAAGGCTGTGTTCGAAATGAATGCAGAACAACACCATGACCATCTGGTGTGTGTTAACTGCAGTCGTGTTGAGGAGTTTTACGACGCTGAAATAGAGCGCCGTCAGACAAAGATTGCTAAAGAACGCGGTTTCGCGATCAGGGAACACGCGCTTTACCTTTACGCCGAATGCACCAAACCGGAATGCCCGCACCGTACCAAGACTGGGAAAAGCAACAACCAATAATCCCCACCAAAAGTCAATTAGGCGGAAACTCAAGGTTAATGATTTCTGAAGAAATCGACTCATATTGAGCAAGCTACACTCGCCTTGCAAACTGCCGATCAAGAGATACTGAGCATTTCACTGGCGAGTTGGCGGGTAATCTCGGTAATTTCGACACCGCCCAGCATGCGAGCGATCTCTTCGACTCGCCCGTACCCATCAAGCACTGCTACACGACTTCTGATCTGATCACTCTCCCCACTTTTTGCTACTTGCCACTGCCAGTTAGCACGCGCGGCAACTTGAGGCAGGTGAGTCACGCATAAAATCTGTCTTTCCAAACCCAACTCGCGCAGAAGTCTGCCTACGACCTCGGCGACACCACCGCCAATGCCAACATCAACCTCATCAAAAATCAGAGTCGGAACACTTGCTGCCTGACTGGTCACGACCTGAATGGCGAGACTAATACGTGAAAGCTCACCGCCTGAAGCAACTTTGGCTAACTGACGCGATTCGCTACCAGCAAGCCCCGCGATACGAAACTCGACTTGCTCCAGCCCGAAAGCGCTGCCGCCATCAATAACCGGCAGCGCAATTTCGAAATGACCACCGCCCAACGCCAACTGCTGCATAACCCGGCTGACTTCGATGCTAAGTGCTGTTGCCGCCTTCAAACGCTCAGATGAGAGTCGTCGAGCCAGACTTGCGTACTCATTACGCGCCGCTGCTACTCGTGCTTGGAGTGCTGCAATATCAGCAGACTCACCTAATTCAGCAAGGCGCAGCTGCCAACGACTAAGTAGCACAGGCAATTCTTCGGGGCTTGAACGAAACTTACGTGCGCAACCAAGAACCGCTTCAATACGACGCTCTAGCTCACTCAACCTGGCAGGATCAAGCTCAACACGATCTGCGTAACGACGTAGGGCCGAAATAGCCTCAGCAAGCTCAGCCTTTGCCGATTGCAGCAACGCCGCAACTTCAGCCAGCGCCGGATCATATTCGGCAAGCCCATCCAGTCGGCGAGTCACAGAATCAACCTGTGCTTCACATGCCGTATCGCCCTCAGCCAAGGTTGCTAGCGAGAAGCGCGCGCCCTCAACAAGGCTCGCCGCATGACCTAAACGTTTATGCTCACTGTTAAGTACACTCCACTCCTCAACGGAGAACCCGAGCGCTTCCAATTCACGAACCTGCCAGTCGAGTTGTTCTCGTTCACGAATCAGCGCATCAGCGCCACCAGCAGCGGCTTCAAGAGAGGCATTTAGCTCTCGCCATGCGCGCCATAACGAGCTTACCTCGCCGAGTAATTGATTTAGTCCAGCGTGGGTATCAAGCAACATGCGCTGGGCATCGCTGCGTAACAGTGACTGATGCGCATGCTGACCATGAATATCAACCAGCGATTCAGCAACCTCGCGCAATTGCTGGACGGTGACGGGAGAGCCGTTGAGATAGGCGCGCGAACGTCCTTTAGCATCAAGCACCCGACGCAATAAGAGTCCGTCTGCGGCATCCAGATCGTGGTTAAACAACCATTCAGCGGCGGCAGGCGCCCCCTCCAGATCAAACCCGGCGCAAACTTCAGCACGCTCGGCACCACTCCGGATCAGGCTGGTATCTGCGCGCTCGCCCAAGACGAATGCCAGCGCATCGACCAGAATTGATTTACCGGCGCCAGTTTCACCGGTCAGCGTACCAAAGCCCGCCTCAAACTCCAGCTCAAGGAAATCGACCAGAACAAAATCACGAATTGTCAAAAGGCGCAGCATCTCTATTCGATAACCTTCAGGGATCTTAATGGGCCTTTGGCTGCTCGCTCCAGTGCAGCTTCTCACGCAACATAGCGAAATAGCTGTACCCGGGAGGATGCAAAAAGCATATAGAATATTCGGAACGGCAAATCCGTACAGTATCATCGCGCTTTAAATCGACAGTCACCTGACCATCAAAGTGCGCTCTACAGTCTGTTGCCTGAATGATGCGAATTTCGATATCGCTTCGATCGCCAATCAAAATAGGCCGATTGGTTAATGCGTGAGGGCAAAGCGGCACCAGTGCAATTCCCGCCATTTGAGGATGCATGATGGGACCATTAGCAGAAAGAGAATAAGCGGTTGAACCCGTTGGAGTGGCGACGATCAGGCCATCTGACCGCAAATTGTAGATAAATTCCCCGTCGATAAAAAGTCCGAACTCGATCATTCGGCCAATAGCACCTTTATCGACCACAACATCATTAAGCGCCAGCGTCGATTCTATATTTACGCCTTCGCGCAAAACCTCAGCATCGAGCAACATTCGGGTTTCAAGGACAAATTTACCATCAAGCAAATCGTCCATACAACTGAGCATATCGCTACGGGCGATATCGGTCATGAAACCAAGTCGCCCTTGATTAACGCCAACCAAAGGCACCCGAAAACGCGCCAACTGACGCGCTGCATTGAGCATAGTGCCATCTCCTCCAAGCACAATGGCAATATCGGCCTCGGCACCAATCGCTTCGAAATCAGCACTTGCCTGACCATGCAGATCAAGTTGCGGACCAACGTTGCGCGCCGTTTCCTCCTCAATCAAAACGGAGATTCCGTGCTCATACAGATATTTGGCCAGAAGTCGTAACGACTCCGCAATTTCAGGACTATGGTACTTTCCGATCAGTGCAACGGTCCTCGGGGAGCGTATGTGATTCTCGGGCAATGTTGGAATTACATCATTCATGAACCGAATTAAACCACAATTGCATGGCCTTCGAGGAATCGCCCCGTAACCGTTGCTTTTTTGTAAAATCGATCCCATGCTAGATGAACGCTCGCGAACCCTTCTAAAAACACTGATCGAACGCTATATTGCGGACGGTCAGCCCGTCGGATCGCGTGCGTTATCAAAATATTCTGGACTCGACCTTTCGGCCGCCACAGTACGCAACGTGATGGCCGACCTCGAAGAACTCGGGCTCATTGCCAGCCCTCATACTTCTGCAGGCAGAATTCCAACCCCTCGCGGCTACCGATTCTTTGTCGACAGCCTACTCACCATGCAGCCGCTCGAAACGGAAAAAATTAACGCAATCGAGGGACAGCTTCATCCATCACAGCCGCAACACTTGATCAGCAGTGCCTCCCACCTGCTCTCAGGACTCACCCATTTTGCAGGCATTGTTCTCACACCGCGTCGTATGGCACCAAAAATTCGGCAAATGGAATTTGTTAGCCTGTCAGAAAAACGTATCTTGCTCATCCTTGTAACGGCTGATGGCGATGTGCAAAACCGGATCCTCTTCACCGACCGCCCATACTCAACATCGGAACTGACAACAGCGACGAATTACCTTAACCAGCATTTCGTCGGCCAGGATTTCGAGCACATCCGCCAGCGCGTCCAGGACGAGATTTTCAGGCTAAGGGGCGATTTGCAGGGTTTGATGGCTGCAGCGCTGGCAGCAGGTGACGAGGCCATGCGCAAACCGGATGACCAATACGTTATCTCCGGTGAAAGAAATCTGCTCGAAGTAGAAGAGTTTTCGACCAACATGAAACGACTGCGTGAGCTCTTCGACCTTTTTGAGCAACGAACCTCGTTAATGCAGTTACTCGACGTGTCACACCGTGCGGATGGTGTGCAAATATTCATTGGCGGAGAATCCGGCCTGGCACCATTGGATGAATGCAGTGTGGTCACCGCACCTTACGAAGTAAATGGCCACATCGTCGGCTCAGTCGGTGTCATCGGCCCAACTAGAATGGCTTACGAGCGTGTCATCCCGATCGTTGACATCACCGCCAAGCTCCTTTCCTCAGCACTCACCTACCAAGCGAATTCCTAATGCCCCGTTTTCTTCCAGAGCCGGCTTACCGTCACGGTACGCCGGCCAAAACTGCAGTACTTATCATCAACCTCGGCACACCTGAAGCGCCAACAACCTCTGCCGTTCGACGCTATTTAAAAGAATTTTTATCTGACCCAAGGGTCGTCGAGATACCCCGCCTGATCTGGTGGCTAATTCTTAATGGCATCATTCTCAATGTTCGCCCCAAAAAGTCGGCTGAAAAGTATGCCTCGGTATGGATGCCGGAAGGCTCACCGCTAAAAGTTCATACCGAACGCCAGACCAAACTACTGCGCGGCATGCTCGGCGAGGCAGGGCTTGACATCGTTGTGGAATACGCCATGCGCTATGGGCAGCCCTCTATTCCCGCAACACTTTCACGCCTAAAAGCTGAAGGATGCACGCGCATTCTATTATTGCCGCTCTACCCTCAGTACGCTTCAAGCACGTCAGCGACTGCTTACGATGCTGCTTATGCCTGGGCACAGACGATCCGGAATCAACCGGAAATTCGCACGGTCCGGAATTTCGCAGATCATCCCGGCTATATCGGCGCGCTCGCAACCAGCGTACGCGAACACTGGCAAAGCAACCCTCGACCGGACAATTCTTATCGCCTGATCATGAGTTTTCACGGGGTGCCTCGTTACACCCTGGACAAAGGTGACCCTTACCACTGCGAATGTCAGAAAACCGGACGTTTACTGGCCGAAGCGCTAGAGCTCAAAAAAGACGAATATCAAATATGTTTTCAATCTCGCTTTGGCCGCGCTGAATGGCTACAACCCTATACGGCACCAACACTTCAGGCACTTGGTAGTCAAGGGCTCCAGCGCGTTGACATCATCTGCCCGGGGTTCCCGGCTGACTGCCTTGAAACACTCGAAGAAATCGCCATGGAAGCAAAGGAAGACTTCATCCATGCAGGGGGTAAAGAATATCTTTATATACCCTGCCTGAACGAACGTGATGAATGGATTCGCGCATTAGCCGACATCGCCAGAACTCATTTGCAGGGTTGGCCAACTGCCAAGGTAGACCATAAAACGCTAGAATCCAGTGCTCTGCACGCAAGGTCACTTGGCGCAACCTCTTGATTGTAAATAGCAGCAGAGGCTAAAGCCGGCAACGCTAAAGAGAATGGCAATCTCCGCCGTTAGGCTTCCAACAGAGTTGATGGAAGCTAAGGAGATTGCCATGAAAATCACTAGTTCAGCGTTGCATCTGGAATCCAGCCACGTCAAAAAACAAGAGCATGAGGTTAACGAATCCTTGCGTATGTGGGTCGGCAATCACCGCCCCAATTTTGAAGGGGTTGGTCAAGTGCCGGTTACACCACAATCACCGGCACCTCAAGTACAACTATCGAACGCTGGAATATCGGCACAATCTTCAGAAACAGAAGCCATCCAGACAAGCCTCGACGCGGTAGAGAATGATCCTATGTTGCGCCTGATTAAAGCGATGGTCGCCATGCTGACGGGGCACGATGTCAATGTTTTTGACAGCACAACACTCAAAAATAGCCCCACTCCCGTCACAACACAGGCATCCAACGCACAACCTGTGGAACAAGCACTAGCGCCTCAGAACGCCGGATACGGCGTCGAATATGACCGGCACGAATCCTACACCGAGAGCGAGCAAACAAGTTTTCAAGCCAGCGGCGTCGTCAAGACAGCGAATGGCCAGGAAATCAGTTTTTCTGTATCGATATCAATGGCTCGTAGCTATCATGAAGAATCCAACGCAAGCATTCGTACAGGTGATGCCAGAAAAAAACAGGACCCGCTGATTCTAAACTTTACCGGGGCATCCGCCCAACTAACCAGTCAACGCTTTAAATTTGACCTAAATTCCGACGGCAAAATGGAAGATATCAACTTTATGGCGCAGGGCAGTGGATTTCTCGTGCTGGATAAAAATGGTGACGGCAAAATCAACAACGGTTCCGAGTTATTCGGGACGCGCAGCGGGGACGGTTTTGCAGAACTGGCAAAACTCGATATCGACCACAACGGCTGGATTGACGAAAACGATAGCACCTACAACCAATTACAGGTTTGGAGCAAAGATGCCGCCGGCAACGATCAACTCGCTTCACTACGGCAAGCGAATGTAGGCGCGTTAAGTCTCGCCAAGATCGAAACCCCTTTTGATATAAAAAACAGCAGTAACGTACTCCAGGGTCAGATCAGATCAACTGGTATTTTTCTGCATGAGAACGGCAAAACTGGCACAATGCAGCAAATTGATTTAACCGCATAAACTGCGTTGGATAGCAGTCAGTTGCGGAATTATCCAGACAATAAATGAAGGGGTTAGTCAACGATGCGCAACTTAAAGATCTGGGTACGTCTTACTGCAGCCATCTGGCTGGTTCTTGTGCTTGTCTGGACAGGCATGATTGTGTGGGAAAGTCAGGTCAACCGTGAAACTGCCATTCGACAAGCGCAGGATTTCGCACAAAGCATTCACGAAATGACGATGGCTGGCCTGACTGGCATGATGATCACCGGCACGGTCGGACAGCGGGAAGTCTTCCTCGATCAGATCAAACAATTGTCGATCATTAAGGACTTGCATGTGGCACGTGGCGAAGGCGTAATTAAACTCTTTGGCCCTGACACCAAATCTACACGTGAACTCGATTCTATCGAGAAGCAGGTCATGCAGGATGCAAAACCCTACGTTGCCGTCGGAACAGATGAAAAAGGGCATTTTTTACGCGTCGTCAATCCCACTAGTGCATCAAAAAATTATCTTGGCAAGGACTGCATTGCTTGCCACCAAGTTCCTGAAGGTACAGTCCTCGGCATCGTCAGCATGAAAATCTCGCTTGACTCGGTCGAACAGGAAGTTGCCAGTTTCCGTCTCAAAATTGCAATGGCAGCCGCCGGTGTTAGCCTTCTACTTCTTTTCGTTATTTACTTCCTGACTCGTCGGTTTGTTACGGATCCGCTAGAGGAGCTCAAAAGCGGCCTCAGTGACATCGCGCGCGGAGAAGGAGACTTGACCCGACGCCTTGTTGTTCATGGCACTGACGAGATTGGTCAGACAGCTGCAATCTTCAACGAAATGATGGAAAATTTCAGTGGTCTTGTACGTCAGGTGGGTAATTCTGCGGGACAAGTTTCATCACAGGCCCGCGAACTCTCGAGTACTGCCATGCGGGTTGCTTCTGGCTCGCACCAGCAAAATGAGAAATCCGTACAAGCGGCCACTGCTGTTGAAAATATGGTTGGCAGCATCGCTGCGATATCGCAAAGTACCGAACATGTTCATCAACAGTCGCAGGACAGTCTGCGCCGTGCCGAAGAAGGGAACCGTAGTCTTGGGCAATTGCAGAAAGAAATGCAGAATATCGAGCAAGCCGTCAATCTAATGGCTAATTCAGTCAATGACTTTGTACAGAACACTGAAGCAATCAGCAAAATGACTCAGGAAGTTAAAGGTATTGCCGAGCAGACCAATCTGCTAGCGCTAAATGCGGCCATCGAAGCAGCTCGCGCAGGCGAAACAGGGCGTGGGTTTGCAGTCGTAGCTGATGAAGTTCGTAAGCTTGCTGAAAAGTCGGCACGCTCTGCCAATGAGATTGATCTTATTACCGGCAACCTCGCATCGCAATCAGTCAGCGTTAGAAAATCCATCAACGAAGGCTTGGAGTACATTGCGTCCAGCCAAAAGACCGTCACCAGCGTTGCTGATATCCTGCAAGCAACCAATGGCTCCGTCAGTGAAGTCGGGCATGGGCTTGATACGATAGCCGCTGCGACTGATGAACAAAGACGGGTCAGCCGTGAAGTTGCTGACAATATTGATTCGATTGCCGACATGGCGAGACAAAATAATGTTGCAGTCGAGCAGACAGCGGCAGCAGCACAGTCGCTGGAATCTCTTGCGCAAGGTTTGCAATCAACGGTAGGCCGTTTCAAAGTGTAGCAAGCTGGTGCCGGCCAATTTGAGGTGATATCGAAAATCGGGAGAGTGTTAAAACACCCTCCCGATCTTTTGTAACCTTAAAGCAACTGTAATGGCTCGGAAAGCTCAAGGTCGCAAACCGCACCACTTCCCTGTATCGCGATCTGACTTTGATTGGCTAGTATCTTGTTGGCACTACGCAAGCGGCTGATAAGTTTCGCCGTGAGTACTTTTTTAAAGCGCTCTTGAACTTCCTCTGAACTCAACTCCAGAGCCGCGCTGTTTATTTCCAAAAAACGCGTCGCTTCCAGCGTAACGACAGAACAATGACGGGTATCGTCACTCGGGTGAAGAAAAGCCATTTCGCCCACGACCTCACCAGACTCTAAACGACAAATCACTCGACCTTCAGTAGAGACCTCAACAAAGCCCTCGACAATAACGCCGAACATACGATTGCTTTCGCCCTCTCTAATAAGAGTCACTTTACTAGCAATTTCCCGCCAGAGACTGATGCGCAACACCTCCCATAGTTCCACATCCTCAAACTCAACAAAGAAATCAACCTTTCGTAATGCCTCGAAGTGACTCAAGTCTTCCTCAACGGAATCATCCTCAAGGATTTGATAGCGTACTGTCGAGAGATCCTTGGCAAATTCAGCGCCATTACGGTAACGGCTATACAGATCCTTCTCCAGCGCTTTTTTCACAATCGGATCAAGTCCAATCGGCAAACTTGGATTTAACGCACAAACCGAAGGCGTATCCATATTGACAATTTTGTACATCAATGTTGCAGGATTATTCGCTCGAAAGGGGAGCCGCCCCGTCAGCAATTGAAAAAGCAGAACGCCCAGAGAATAAAGATCCGTTTTCTGATTGAGCGGGTAGTTTTTAATCTGCTCCGGCGACATGTACGCAGGAGATCCAACGCCCATCACGAAGGTGGAATCTTTACCCATATCCTTGTGCAGATTCAGCGCAAGGCCAAAATCAGTGATCTTTGGATTGTCATTCGCATCAATCAGGATGTTCGCGGGCTTAATATCACGATGCACAACCCCTTGGCGAAACGCATGATCAAGCGCGAGACAGCACTTGAATATGATACCGATCACGCGATGCATCGGCAGCAGATGACTGATTGAGCAAAATTTATCGAGCGGCATACCATCGATAAACTCCATCACGATATAGGCTTGCTCAGTCTCAATGACTGCATCGTAGATTCTGACGATATTTGGATGAATTAATCGCCTGCATATCGAGTCTTCGGTCTGAAACAGCTTGAGCAGGCGTCTCGACATCACCGAACTTTCCTGGCCAAACCGGACGAGTTTGACCGCTACCTCACGATCAAGATCAGGATCACGAGCAAGGTAAACGACTGCTGTCGCCCCTTTGCCAAGAACGCGAATAACCTCATACTTTCCGATTTTCTCTGCCATACGTGAACTCTATCACCCGCTGTAGCACGCCGCCTGCGATTCCGGTGAATCGTAGCAGTAGAAGTCAATCATTGAAAACAAAAAACCGGCAAAGAATAATCGAAGAAAAATAATGCTTGAAAACAGGAAAATGGCCCCAATTTAGTCGAAGTTCTAGGGGAGACCACCGATCATGCAAAAGCCAGATGAAAACGTACCGAATCAAGAAGCACCCGCCGAAACTGAAATTCCGGAGGTAGCAATCGCTTTAGACATTACGCCAAGTCTTGAAGAAACACTCCGCAAAGCGGAGTTGAACGCCGAAGAACATCACGATGCATGGCTGCGCGCCAAGGCCGAGACGGAAAATGTACGCCGCCGCGCTCAGGAAGACATTGCCAAAGCCTCCAAGTTTGCCGTTGAACGGTTCGCAGGCGAGTTGCTCGCCGTCAAGGACAGCCTTGAGGCAGCACTGACCGTTGAAGCCCCCAGCGTGGAAAGCATGAAGTCCGGCACCGAGCTAACGCTCAAGCAACTGGTTTCCGCTTTCGAGAAATCCGGCCTGGCCGAAATCAACCCGATTGGTGAAAAATTCGACCCGCATCGTCATCAGGCGATCAGCATGATCGAGGCCGAGCAGGAGCCGAACACTGTCGTTACCGTACTGCAAAAGGGTTATCTGCTGGCCGACCGCGTACTGCGGCCCGCGCTTGTGATGGTTGCCAAGCCCAAGGGTTGAAATCATTCCGATGAGCCCCATTTAGGGTTCATCCCGACGTATTCCGGTATTCATCAAATTATCTAAGACTATTTAAAGGACTCTGACATGGGCAAAATCATCGGTATCGACCTTGGCACCACCAACTCCTGCGTTTCCGTCATGGAAAACGGTAAGCCGAAGGTTATTGAAAACTCTGAAGGCGCACGCACCACGCCGTCGATCGTCGCTTACGCCGAAGATGGCGAAATCCTTTGTGGTGCGCCGGCCAAGCGTCAGGCTGTGACCAACCCACACAACACGCTGTACGCGGTCAAGCGCCTGATCGGCCGCCGCTTTGAAGAAAAAGAAGTGCAAAAGGACATCTCGCTGATGCCCTACAAAATTCTCAAGGCGGATAACGGCGATGCCTGGGTTGAGGTGCGCGGCAACAAAATTGCACCGCAACAGGTTTCCGCTGAAGTCCTGCGCAAGATGAAAAAAACCGCCGAAGACTACCTTGGCGAAGAAGTCACGGAAGCGGTCATTACCGTTCCGGCTTACTTTAACGACAGCCAGCGTCAAGCAACCAAGGACGCCGGTCGAATTGCAGGCCTTGAAGTTAAGCGCATCATCAACGAACCTACCGCAGCGGCACTCGCCTTCGGCATGGACAAAAAGCAGGGCGACAAGAAAATCGCTGTTTATGACCTCGGTGGCGGCACCTTTGACGTTTCGATCATTGAAATCGCCGAAATCGATGGAGAGCACCAATTTGAAGTGCTGGCTACCAACGGCGACACTTTCCTCGGCGGCGAAGACTTCGATCAGCGCCTGATTGAATACGTGATTGATGAGTTCAAGAAGGAGTCTGGCGTCAATCTGAAGGCCGACGTTCTCGCCTTGCAGCGACTAAAGGATGCTGCTGAAAAAGCCAAGATCGAACTGTCTTCAGGTCAACAAACCGAAATCAACCTGCCCTACATCACTGCGGACGCATCCGGCCCGAAGCACTTGGCGCTCAAAATCACCCGTGCAAAGTTCGAGTCGCTGGTCGACGAACTGATCGAGCGCACCATCGAGCCGTGCCGTATCGCTTTGAAGGATGCAGGTTGCAAGATTACCGATATCAACGACGTGATCTTGGTCGGTGGTCAAAGCCGTATGCCCAAAGTGCAGGATAAGGTCAAGGAATTCTTCGGCCAGGAACCACGCCGCGACGTTAACCCGGATGAAGCCGTCGCCGTCGGTGCCGCGATTCAGGGCGGCGTGCTGCAAGGCGAAGTCAAGGACGTACTGCTACTCGACGTCACACCGCTATCGCTCGGTATCGAGACGCTAGGTAGTGTGATGAGCAAGCTGATCAAGAAAAATACGACAATCCCGACCAAAGCCAGTCAGGTATTTTCTACCGCCGACGACAACCAGAACGCGGTAACCATTCACGTACTGCAGGGTGAACGCGAAATGGCCTCGGGCAATAAAAGCCTCGGCCAGTTCAACCTGTCGGACATTCCGCCTGCACCACGCGGTATGCCGCAGATCGAAGTCACCTTCGACATCGACGCCAACGGTATCCTGCATGTTTCAGCAAAGGACAAGGCAACCGGCAAAGAGAACAAGATCAAGATTCAGGCCTCTTCAGGCCTCTCCGAGGAAGAAGTTCAGCGTATGGTTCTGGATGCAGAATTGCACGCCGAAGAGGACAAGAAGGCGCACGAACTCGCTGAAGCCCGTAACCAGTGCGATGG
>CAJBIL010000063.1 GCA_903953145.1 uncultured beta proteobacterium | reverse complement strand
GGTCAGGCCAACGTACGAATTACGATTTGTCCATGTTGCGGTCGAACCGGCAACAGCGGCTGTTTGATCAACAGCAATACCAAACTCAGCCTGGAAAATTGCCTTCAGGCCATGGCCCAGATCTTCAGCACCTTTGAAACCGATGCGGCTACCGGATTGCAGACCCGAACCGAATTCACCTTTGGTTTCAGCGGCATTGTTGCCACCGGAGGTACCGCTACGTGTCAAGTAACCATAATCCATACGGCCGTAGATCGTAACGTTGTCAGCGGCGAAAGCGCCGGCGGATGTCAGGCCAGCGATGGCCAGTGCGATTAGTTTCTTTTGCATTGTGAATCTCCTCTAGGTTTGAGATCGGTGTTGCTTTTTAGGGCTTCACCAAGCTTTCCCTCTCGGATACGAGAAGTTGGACGGATTGTGGCAAGGTGAAAGCCGTTGAACAAGCTTGATGCGGCTTTTTTGAGTATTGCAAGCTTAGATTGTTGTGTTTTTGCAACAACAGCAATCTTGCCTGGTTTAACGCGCCATCAGTTCTATGTACGACTGATAGCTGTAGCTGCGATTTTTCTTCTGCCCGGTTAGTTCAGCCACGATACCCAGCGTTTCCAACACCTTCACCGCCGCATTGGCCGTCGGGAAGCTCGTATTGAGCGCCAGGCGCACCCGCTCGATGCTGAAGCGCGGCATCATCGGCAGCATCTCGAACAGGCGGTAGCTCGCCGGGCTTGCCTTGGGGGAGGAAAGCAGCCGGCGGCGATCTGCTGCTACCAGGCTGGCTATGGCATTTGTGATCTTGCAATTCTGCGGAGCCGCTACGGTTTAGGAAACTGGCGCAAGAAAAAGAGATTAGCGACCCTCCGGCGGGACGATGGTGTTACAAGACAAGCTGAGTTGCATTGGTACGAAGCTCACGGGATTGGGAAAGTGAATATCAAGATAAAGGAATGGCTATGAAATTCATGGTTTGCGTTTCCCGCGAGGGATTGGGCGAATTCTCTGCCGATGATTTGACGTTGGGGCGACTTTACGAAGTCATTTCCCCGGCAGACAATCAAGATATGGTTCGCATTATTGATGACTCGGGCGAGGACTATCTTTACCCGATTAGCCTCTTTGACGCTGTGGAAGTACGGGAGCCTACCGCTACCCGACTTCACGCGCTGTTGGCTGCGTAATTCTCAAGGCCCTTCTTTAAGGACTCGCCTCCCTCCTCGTAGCCGTTTGTATCCAGCAACTCGGGCTCCATGACCTCTAGCTTGGCGGAGAGCGCGTCAATGGCTTCTGCCTCGGTGACAAAGCCAGGCACATCATCCGAGTTGGCTACTCATACAGCGGCTTCAGCATCCCACTCGGCACAAACCAAAAATATTTTTTGCATGCTCAATTCTTGGTGGGTTCAAGCGCACATCATGTAAACAACGCAGCCAGCGCCTCTCCCGGCACCGGCGCGCGCATGAAGGCTTCACCAACGAGGAAGGCGTTGACGTGGTTTTGGCGCATCAGTTGGACATCTGCGCCAGCGAGGATGCCGCTTTCGGTGACGACGATGCGATCGGCCGGGATGCGTGACAACAGATCCAGGGTGTTTTGCAGGCTCACTTCGAAGGTGCGGAGGTTGCGGTTGTTGATGCCGAGGAGCGGGGTTTGGAGTTGTAATGCGTGGTCGAGCTCGTCGCCATTGTGGACTTCGACGAGTACGGCCATACCGAGGCTTTGGGCGATGCTTTCAAAGGCTTGCATGGTCGGCAAGTCGAGGGCGGCGGCGATCAGCAGGATGGCATCGGCGCCCATGGCGCGTGCTTCATAGACTTGATAGGGGTCGACGAGGAAGTCTTTGCGCAGCACGGGGAGCGTGCAGGCGGCACGGGCGGCTTGCAGGTAGTCGCTTGCGCCCTGGAAAAACTGCCGGTCGGTAAGGACGGAGAGGCAGGCGGCGCCGTGCTGCTGGTAGCTGGCGGCGATTTGGGCGGGGTTGAAGTCAGCACGCAGTATGCCTTTGGAGGGGCTGGCTTTTTTGATCTCGGCGATGACGGCAGCGTGGCCGGTGGCGATTTTGTGGGTGATTGCACCAAGGAAGTCACGCGGCGCGGGCTGTGCTTCGGCTTCGGCGCGGATGGCGGCGAGGGGTTTGGTGGCTAACGCAGCGGCCACTTCCTGATGCTTGACGGCGAGAATTTTATTGAGGATGTCGCTCATGATTTTGGGTTTGGGTTGGTTAGCAACTAGCGGTTATTTTTAGAGAAGCCGCCTTGCAGGGCTCGCCAATTGGTGATCTACAAGGTTGATGGCCGGGAAGCCAATGGATATGCGGTTCTTCAGAGGCTATTGAGGTAGAACGCCTATCCATGCGGGTTACAGAGGAGGTACCTTTTCTGGCAAATTTTCAGTGGGCGCTTCCTGCGTGTCGTCCAGCACTTCTGCGACGTCAAGGCGAAGGGAGAGCGAGGCGAGTTCGAGCACATCGCCCATACCGTAGTCGTAAAGCACCCAGTGGTTTTCTGCGTTACGGCGAAAGACTTCGATGCGCTGTGTGGCGACGTCGACCAGTACGTAGTCCTGAAGGCTCTCCAGCTTGCGATAGGCGGCAAATTTGGCGCCACGGTCAAAAGCCACCGTCGAGTCGGACAAGACCTCGACCACCAATAGCGGGTAGCTGACGTAGACGGGAGTTTGGCGATCACGGGGATCGCAGGTGACGACCACATCGGGATAGAAAAAGCAGTCGGTGGCTTCGATGCGGGTTTTTACTGATTCGATGAAGACGCGACAGGGACTGCCTTTGAGTTCGCGGCGCAGCGCGTTGTAGAGATTACCGATCGCGACGTTGTGCGATTGGCGC
>CAJBIL010000062.1 GCA_903953145.1 uncultured beta proteobacterium | reverse complement strand
TCTGTTTTTCTGGATCGTGACCCGCGAGCGCCTCGGCGGCTGGTATGTGCCTTACGTGCTGCTGAATTTTGTGGGCGCGGCCATTTCGACCGGGCATCTGCAACGGCTCACCGGGCTCACGGGGCCCGCCTCGGATATGCTGCTGGGGGTGATGCTGTGCATGCCGCTGGCGATCAGCAACACGTTCACGCTGTTGCAACTGGAGCTGGCGTCGGTGATGCCACGCTTTGTGCGGGTGTACCAGCCGCTCACCTGGGCTCTCGGCATCGTCTTGTCGCTCGTTGTGATTGCCGGTTATTTCGGCACGGGTGTCGCGATCGCGCAAATGGCCATTCTGGTCTGCATTATTGTGCTGGTTGCCATCGGCGTTCGCCTGGCGTGGCATGGCCACCGTCCGGCGCGGTTTTTTCTGTTTGCCTTCGGCTTTTTCTATGCTGCGGTGGCGTTGCGGATGTTGCGCAATCTCGGCTGGCTCGAGCCGAGCCTGCTAACGGAATACAGTGTCCCGGTCGGGGCGTTGCTGCACATGGTGGTGATGAGTCTGGGCATTACCGGCCAGTACAACCAGATCAAACGGGAGAAGCTCAGCGCGCAGGCGGCGCTCAATGAGTCGCTGGAGGTGCAGGTACTGGAACGTACTGCCAGCCTGGTGGATGAAATCAGCCGGCGCGAGCAATCAGAAAATGAAGTGCGCCAGACGCTGGATGTGATGGTTCGGGCGCGGCAGGAGCAGCAGGATTTTGTGGCCATGGTCTCACATGAGTTTCGCACGCCGCTGGCGATCATCAACACAGTCACGCAGCAACTGGCGAACAATCTGGATGCACCGCGCGAAAAAAGCCAACAACGCTGCGCCGATATCCGCGATTCGACCCGACGGATGTCGGACATGATGGACGAGTTTTTGTCGTTCGACCGGCTCGGCGGGGAGCTTTCACTCAATCTCCATCACGTTCAGTTCAATGAATTACTGCATACCGTAACCGACGAATTTGACGCCAATCGTCTGCATACCGACTTTGACGAAACCATTACAGCGCTGTCCTGCGATGTGCAGTTGCTTCGTGTTGCCTTGCGTAATTTGCTTGCCAATGCGCTTCGCCATTCGCCCGAGAATTGCCCGGTGCAATTGCGTGCGCGCAAACAAAGCGATGGCTCGGTTGCATTCGAGATTCGCGATGCCGGCAGCGGCATCCCCGCCGATGAGATTCCACGCCTTTTCCAGAAATACTTTCGTGGCCGGGGCGCGCTCGACAAGCCCGGTGCGGGTTTGGGGCTTTATCTGGTGGAACGTATTGCACACCTCCACGGCGGCAGTGTTACAGTCGCCAGCCAGCCTGGGCAGGGCTCCCGATTCATCATCACCATTCCAGGATGCGCTCCTGAAAAAACCTTATGAAGCTTAAGCAACCATTGTTTCTGGCGCCTCTGACCATGGCGCTTGCCATGCCGGCGTTTGCTGCGCTTAACGATATTTTCCCGAATGATTTTTACGCACTCCCGGCCGGGCGGGCTACAGCAACCGCCTATCTCTACGAGCGCCAGCAAGTCGGCACGTATGCGAAGGGACGGCAAGTGGGTGATTTTCAGGGCAAGAGTATGATCGCTGCCCTGCGCGTGAGCCGCTACTACACGGTCGGGGGTTGGAAGCTTGCGCCGGTGGTGGTCGTGTCGGCCGCCGACCTTCAACTTGCCGGTACGTCGATCCCTGCAAGTGTCGATAAACACCGTTCCGGCTGGGGCGATCTG
>CAJBIL010000061.1 GCA_903953145.1 uncultured beta proteobacterium | reverse complement strand
TCCTCGTCGCTTCCTTCCTCGATGCCTGCATCAACGCCCGCGCCTGCCGCAGTTTCGGCAGTGGTTTCTGCGCCTGTGGCGGCGCTGCCTGAACCTGCAATCCCTGCCGAGCGTGAGCCGGATCTGCGCCTGACAACATCGTTACTGTTGCCCGATAACTGGCCGTCAGCGCCCGTCAAACCAGCCGCCAAGGCTGCCACAGCAACCGTTATAGCGAGCAATTCGACGCCTGCTGCGCCGGCACCCAGGCAGGAAACAGCCCCATTAACGCCGCGTTCGACTGGTGCCGGGAGCGTGGCCGGGAGCGTTGCCGCAAATCCCCCCGTGCATGCGGCCAGTGCTGTGGCCATTGAAAAATCAACGCCGTCCGGTTCAGTTTCTGATCGTGCGGAGGTTGAATACCGCCGTGCCCAGAGCGTGCTCAATCAGGGGCGGGCGGCTGAGACACTGGATATTCTGCGTCAGGCGCTCAGATTCAATGCAGCGCATCTTGCTTCGCGCCAGTTGTTGCTCAAACTGTTGATCGAAAACAAGCAGATGGATGATGCTTCAGCCGTGTTGCGCGAGGGCTTGGCGCTGCATCCCGCACAGATCGCGTGGGCAATGAGCCTGGCCAGGATGCAACTGGATCGGGGTGATCTGGCCGGAAGCTGGAAAATTCTCGAAAACTCGCTGCCTTCGGCGAGCGGCAGTTCCGACTATCAGGGTTTTGCTGCGCACGTCTTGCAGCGACTGGGGCGGACGCGCGAAGCGATTGAGTATTATCAGGCCGCCACCCGGCTGGCACCGGCTGAAGGGCGCTGGTGGCTGGGCTTGGGTATTGCGCTCGAGAGCGATGGCCGCGCCACCGATGCCCGCGACGCATTGCTCCGCGCCCGCGCCAGCGGCACGCTAAGCCCCGAGCTGATTGCGCTGGTTGATCAGAAGCTGCGTTAAACCTCAAAGCCGCCGCTTTCTGTAGGTCGGGGTTCACCCCGGCGGCTGTTGTCGGGTTAAAACCCGACCTACCCAGCGAGGTGATTTCATCATCAGGGGTGGCGTTTTTCGTAATGATCGTTAGGTATAGTGCTTGCCGGATTTATATTCTCCAACTGCAAAAGTAGCGGTTTGAGTTCCTCGTAGGTCATGCTTGATTCCTTGAGTTGCCGGATCGCTTCAAGGCGCATTTTCGGGTGCGTGGCGAGGGCGCGTTCAAGTGCCAGACGCGCCTCATTGGCACGACCGTCAAGCGCGAGGAAGTAGGCCAGTTTGTAGGTGATCTGATCAACCGGGGAGAAACGCAGCGCCCGTTCGGAAATCAGGATTTTGTCCTTGAGCGCATCACGATTGAGCAGCGAATGATGGGCGTAGGCGAGATCAACGTAATGGCTGAACAGCGATTCGCTGTGCAGTTGTTTCAGGGTTTGCAGCGTTTTCTCCCACGAAGGGGCATCTTCTACGGATTGCAGTTGCCAGTTCAGGGTGTGTTCCAGCCGCCGGTAATCGATGAACAAATTGAGCAGCGTCACGCTGCCCAGCAGAAAAACCATCGCGATGATTGGCTGGCTCAGTGTTGAAATCTTTGGGCGCAGGCTTGCCATGCTGCCGGCGCCTAACGCCAGCGCGGCAATCCCGAGGAAAAAGGTGTACCAGAGCGGATATTCAAGCTGGCTGTGGATCGCCTGAATCAGCAATACGGAGGCAATCCACCCGTGGGCGGCTGTCCAGCGTTGCCGGGAGAACGCGAGCCACCAGTGCAGCATCACGGCGAGCACGATGACCGGTGCGATGATGCCGAATTCGGCCAGCAGGTCAATAAACAGGTTGTGTGCGTGTTCGCCCCCGCCGAGATAGGTGCCATCCGGTCGGGCGCCGACCAGCAGATAGGCCTGCCAGGGGAATTGACCGATCCCGGCCCCCAGCCAGGGGTGATCCATAAACATGGCCAGCCCGGTACGCCACAGTTGCAGGCGCTGCGAGACACCGCCGCTGCTTGCTTCCTGATATATCCGTGTACCCGACACGGTGGCGCCGAGCGCTTTACCGATTTCAAAGAACGAGAACGCGAACTGAATGAGCAACGTTGATGCACAGAGAAACAATGCCAGCCTGAAAGCCATGCGCAGCGAAGCTTGCTGCGTGCGCCATGCTGCCCAGCCGGCCAGCAGCGCAAAGCCAAACGCATAGAGCAGCACGCTGCGTGAGCCGGTAAGGCTGGCGCTGGCAATCAGGGCGACGGCAAGCAGCGCAAACAGTGGCTGGCCAAGGCGTCCTCGCACACACAGGTAAATGGCTGACGCTAACCCGAGCCAGAGATAGTTGGCGAAGTGGTTGGCTTGCGCGAGATTGCCTGCACCCCCCATCCCGGTGCGATTGAGGCCAATCAAAGCGCCAAAAAACGGATAGGCCAGCTGGATCGCTTGCATGATCGCTGTCAGGCAAGCGCCGGTGAGTAGCGCAATCGACAAAGGCTCAATCAGCGCATCAAGACCAAGCCGCTGACGCAAGGCGTAACCAAGGCAGATCAAGGCCACTGCCCAAAGTAAATAAAGCAGGAAAAGCAGCGCTTGCGTGACGAACAAAACCTGACCGCTGATTAGTTGAATCAGCAGCAATCCGATGATGCCTAGCGGTGCCAGGGCGACGCTCGGTAATTCAAGTGGCGTGAGCGGGGGGCTGCGCAGCAGTAGCGAGGCAGCCAGTAGCCCAAGCGCTGCGGCGATCCACTCCGGGTAAAAAGTGGGTATCGGGTTGTAATGATGCGGATTGAGAAAAGGCACAATCAGCATCAGGCACAGCGCGCCCAAACTGAAACGCAGGTGCCATTGTGGAGCAGGCATTTGGCGGTTGTTGTTCAATGGGGTGACTTAATTTTGATTAAAAAATGAATAAGGTGGTGCTGATGCTTATTTTGGCAACGCCCGCGCAACAACGAGCAGGCTGACTTGTGCGGCGCCGTGTAGCTTGAGTGTGCGCGCACATTCGTTGAGGGAGGCACCCGTAGTCATCACGTCGTCAACAATCGCGATATTTCTGCCGGCCAGATCGGTATTGCAATGAAAAGCACCCCGGATATTTTTTGTCCGCTCGCGCCACGGTAGTTCGGCTTGTGCCGGGGTGTGCCGGATGCGTGAGCAACTCTGGTAATCAATTGGCCAACCTGTTTCGGCGCTGATCGGGCGCGCAAGTTCGAGCGACTGATTGAAGCCACGCTCAGCCAGACGGCGTGGATGCAGCGGGAGCGGCATGATCAGATCAGCATTGCACTGGCGGGCCGAAGCCAGGAGTTGTTGCCCGAGCCAGGCACCGATGCTCAGACGGTGCGCGTATTTGAATGATTGGACCAGTTTATTGAGGGGGAAATCGTAGATAAAGGTGGCGAATGTTGCGTCGTAATGCGGCGGTTTTGCCAGGCAGCGCCCACAGCGTTCGCCGTGTGGTGTCGGTAGCGCACATTGCGGGCAGTGCAGCGCCGGCAGGCGCGGCAGATCATCGGCGCAGGCCGCGCAAAGTGGCGTGCTTCCGCTCGTTGCGCCACAGAGTAGACAGTCCTGTTCGAGCAGTTGCCCGGCCAGTTGGCGAATGTATTCGACGCTTTGGGTTAAAATTGACATCCCGATACCGTTCGCTAATAATTCATAATTACGGACAATACGTTACCGCAGGTTTATCCCATGAACGCTATCCTCCAGCCAGATCTTCTCAGCAGCACTTCGCTATCAACCGGCGCACCCGCCGGCCAATGGCGCGTCGCCGAAGTTGAGGCGCTTTATGAATTACCGCTGATGGACTTGATCTACCGCGCACAGCAGGTTCATCGCGCACATTTCAATGCTAACGAAATTCAGCGTTCTACGCTGATTTCTGTCAAAACCGGTGGTTGCTCCGAAGATTGCGGCTATTGCTCGCAGTCAGCGCGCAACAAGACCGAGCTTGAGCGAGAAAAGCTGATGCCGGTCGCCGATGTGGTGGCGGCTGCGCAAGCAGCCAAGGACAAAGGTGCGTCGCGCTTCTGCATGGGCGCTGCCTGGCGCGGCCCGAAAGATAAGGATCTGGAACCGGTGCTCGAGATGATTCGTGAAGTCAAGGCGCTTGGTCTGCAAACCTGCGTGACGCTCGGCATGCTGAAAGATGGTCAAGCCGAAAAGCTGGCCGATGCCGGCCTTGATTACTACAACCACAACCTCGATACGGCCGCTGAGTTTTATCCGAAGGTGATCAGCACGCATACCCAGCAGGATCGCTTCGACACCATCGGCGAAGTACGCAAGGCCGGCATGAAAGTCTGCTCGGGTGGCATTATCGGCATGGGTGAGTCACGCCGCAATCGTGCCGCGCTGATCGTCCAGCTGGCAAACATGACGCCGGCTCCGGAGTCGGTGCCGATTAATAATCTGGTGGCCATCCCGGGAACGCCGATGGCGACATCGGGTGGTGTCGATAACTTTGAATTTGTCCGCACCATCGCTGCCGCCCGTATCACCATGCCGACTTCCTTTGTGCGCCTGTCCGCCGGTCGTGATGCCATGAGTGACGAGATGCAGACGCTGTGCTTTCTGGCAGGCGCCAACTCGATGTTCTATGGCGACCGTTTGCTGACGACCGGCAATCCCGATGTTGATCGTGATGAGGCATTGTTCGCCAAGCTTGGTCTGCGCCCGATTTAATCGCGTATTTTTAACCACGACGGGCATTCTCGTTGTGGTTAAGCGCTTTTCCTATCATTTCTAATTTCTAATGAGCTCACCCGCGCAATTCGTCGACCGTCGTCAGGTGCAGCGCAACTTTGCACGCGCTGCTGCCAGCTACGATAGTGCCGCCGTATTGCAGCGAGAAGTGGGCAGTCGGATGCTTGAGCGGCTCGATTATGTCCGTGTTGAGCCGCAGCGCTTGCTGGATCTGGGTTGTGGCACAGGCGCCAGCCTCACTGCGTTGCACGAACGCTATCCCCAAGCGCAGTTGATCGGTGCCGATCTCAGTGAAGCCATGTTGCAGGCAGGTCGTGGTCAGCGTTCGCGGTTGCGTTGGATGCTGCCATTTTTGCGCAGCAACAAAACACCGTTGATTGCTGCTGATGCGGCAATTTTGCCATTCAAGTCGGCTTCGATGAGCATGCTCTGGTCGAACCTGATGCTGCATTGGCTGGATGATCCTTTGCCCGCATTCCGTGAAATGCATCGCGTACTCGCAGTAGATGGCCTGCTCATGTTTTCCACTTTTGGCCCTGATACCTTGCGCGAATTGCGTAATAGTTTCGAAGATGACCATGTCCACACCCAGCGTTTTGGAGACATGCATGATTTTGGGGACATGCTGATCGAGTGCGGGTTTGCCGATCCGGTGATGGATATGGAGGTGCTGACCATGACTTATTGCAGTCTGGACGATTTTTTCCGCGATTTACGGCAGGGCGGCGCGGCGTGTGCCATGCAGGCACGACATCATGGCTTGATGGGTCGGCATGCCTGGCAGCGCATGCGTTCAGCCTACGAAAAACTGGCGCAGGACGGGCGCCTGCCGGCTACTTTTGAAGTGATCTATGGCCACGCCTGGAAAACACAGCCGAAAAAAACACAAGACGGACGATCAATCGTCCGTCTTGATCTCAAGCGCGCACGCTAAATTACGCTTGGCACTCGGTAAAACAGGACTCAGCCAGCGATATATTGCTCAAGCTGGCGAATGATGAATTCCTGTTCGCAGATCGTTTCTTTGACTAGGTCGCCGATGGAAACGATCCCAACCACTTGCTGATCGTCGTCCAGCACCGGCAGATGGCGGAAGTGTTTTTCCGACATGATCGCCATACATTCGCTGACTGTGCGGTCGAGAGACACGTAAAGCACCTTATCGCTCATGATTTCACTGACTTGGGTGTCTTTCGACGCCTTGCCATGCAGCGCGATCTTGCGGGCATAATCGCGTTCGGAAAAAATGCCGACCAGTCGTTCGCCATCAAGCACAAGAAGGGCGCCCACGTCGTGGTCTGCCATCACTTTGAGGGCATGCAGGACGGCGTCGTTGGGGGAGACTACGGCGAGCGGCTGGCGCTTGCTGGAGAGGAGTTGCCTGAGCGTTTTCATGGAGCGTTCCTTGGTTGGTCGGTAAGGCAATGCTCATACTAGAGGGTGATTACACGCTTGCCAAGAGGCGTAACAGCAGAAAGTAAAAAAGGGTGGCTGATAGCCACCCTTTTTTATGAATCAACGACCTTGCTTATCTCAAGCCAGCTGCATATTCGGCAACCGCTTTCATTTGCTGATCAGAAAGCTTGGCGGCAATGGTGCGCATCATCTTTTCCGGATCGTTGGCACGTTCGCCACTGCGGAATTTCTTCAGTTGGTCTTCCGTGTATTCGGCGTACTGGCCCGACAGCTGCGGATATTGCGCAGGCAAGCCGGCACCCGTTGCGCCGTGACAGCCGGCACAGGCAGGAACGCCTTTTTCAAAGTCACCCTTGCGCCAGATTTTCTGGCCTTCGGCGACCAGTTTTTCGTCCTTGGCTGAAGCATGCTTCAGTTTTTGCTGGCTGAAGTATGCCGCGAGGCTCTTCATGTCTTCATCGGAAAGGCCGGCTGCCATGCCGCCCATGATCGCGTTTTCACGAACAGGGGGTTTGCCGTTGACTGATTTGAAGTTCGAGAGTTGCTTGTTCAGGTATTCCGGAATCTGCCCTGCAAGATTCGGGTTGGTCGCTACGGGGCTGTTGCCGTCTGCACCGTGACAGGCGACACAAACGCCTTCTGCGATTTGTTTGGCTTTTGCCAGGTCAACGCCGCTTTTCGCTTCTTCGGAGGCGAAGGCTGAGAAACAGGCGGCCAGGAGAACCGCGAGTGCCGTGGTACGAATCATGTCCAAACTCCTATCTACGAATCTGAGGCCAGAGAAACGAATCAAAGCTGATATTCTATAACACTTTGGCGTCTGCGCCTTCATCCTCTCCGGTTTGTCACATGCCTCTTTTCCAGAAGGCGGTTTTTCATACTACCGTCGCCCAATTACGCGATTTGCCGATAGATTCGAGCAGTGAAGTGGCCTTTGCCGGCCGCTCAAATGCTGGGAAATCCTCGGCGATCAATACGCTGGCCAATCATACGCGTCTGGCCTTCGTCTCTAAAACCCCGGGCCGCACGCAGCATCTCAATTATTTTTCACTGGATGCGGGAAAATACCTGGTCGATTTGCCCGGCTATGGTTTTGCCAAGGCACCAGAAGAAATCCGCTCACAGTGGGAAGGCCTGCTCGCCCCTTATCTGCGCTATCGCGAGCCACTGGTTGGCCTGGTGCTGATCATGGATAGCCGTCATCCGCTGACTGAGCTTGATTTGCAGATGCTTGCCTGGTTTGCGCAGACCGGAAAACCGATCCATATTTTGCTCTCAAAAGCAGACAAGCTGACACGTCAGGAGCAGGCCGTGGCTTTACGCGAGGTGCAGGCTGCGCTGGCAAAAATTAGCGAAAATTGTACGTTGCAGTTATTTTCCAGCCTTAAGAAAACCGGCGTTGCTGAGGCTGAAAAAGTGCTGGGGACCTGGATGGGGATGGCACTGAAGGATGAAGCTGTGCCTCCTGCCGGGTTGCGCACCGAGAAGCTCGCACGGCCAAAGAATCGTCGTGCGATTGGCTGGAGCGCAAGAACGGCAAAGGGGGCGAGCAGTTCTGCAAAAAACAAAAAGCCCCCGGTAACGAATTAACCGGGGGCGAAATGCCTTAATTTGAATAAGGCGCCCGCTCAGGGAGGTGAAGCGGGGACGGTCAGAACCATCTGCTTCTAAGAGCAGGGCATTCACCAGAAGTTCCCTGTTGGATGCAATAACCTCGGTATTAATCTGTAACCTGCTGCATTCATTAATTATTTTTTTGCCACGATGGCAGGAGCTTTATGAATTCATCTGGAAACTTTCCCGGTACACGGCTGCGCCGCATGCGCCGGGATGATTTTTCGCGCCGGCTAATGCGTGAGTCTACGCTGAGTGCTGACGACTTCATTTATCCGGTATTTGTTCTTGAGGGTGTCGGTCGTATTGAGCCGGTGGCCTCGATGCCAGGCGTTGAGCGGCAAAGCCTTGACCGGCTTTTGCACACGGCCGAGCGTGCAGTCACCCTCGGTATTCCGGCGCTTGCCTTGTTTCCGGTAATTGATGCCGGATTCAAGACCTGGGGCGCCGAGGAGGCCTACAACCCCGATGGGTTGGTGCCGCGTGTGGTGGCAACGCTGAAAAAAGAGTTCCCCCAACTTGGCGTGATTACCGATGTGGCACTCGATCCCTACACCAGTCATGGGCAGGATGGGCTGATTGATGCGGATGATCCCCGTGGCTATGTGCTGAATGATGAAACGCTTGAGGTACTCGCCAGGCAGGCACTTACGCATGCTCAGGCGGGCGCCGATGTGGTGGCGCCTTCCGACATGATGGACGGGCGGGTGGCGCGCATTCGGGCTGAACTGGATGGCGCCAACCAGATATATACGCGCATCCTTGCCTATTCGGCCAAGTATGCGTCGGCGTTTTATGGCCCGTTTCGTGATGCGGTCGGTTCGGCGGGGAATCTTGGCAAGGGGAATAAATATACTTACCAGATGGATCCGGCAAACACCAATGAGGCATTACGCGAAGTCGCGCTTGATCTTGCCGAAGGCGCCGATATGGTCATGGTCAAGCCGGGGATGCCCTACCTTGATATCGTGCGGCGCGTGAAAGACGAATTCAAGGTGCCGACCTATGTTTATCAGGTTAGTGGCGAATACGCGATGCTCAAGGCGGCTGCCCAAAATGGCTGGCTGAATGAAGAGGCTTGTGTGCTGGAGAGCTTGCTGGCTTTCAAGCGGGCGGGGGCTGACGGTATTCTGACTTACTTTGCGCTGGATGCCGCGGCCTGGCTAAAAGCCTGAGCCGGACTGAGTACCTTCGTCAGAGTCTGGCGCGCAGAAACAGCGCCAGCCAGTCGAAAATGCGCTGCAAAGGCCGGGTGTGAAGCAGGTTGCGCAAAGCGTACAGCAGCAGGCTGCCGATCCTGCCAAGTGCGATTTGTACAGTACGTGTGCGGCTTTCGATATAACGATGGAAAATCGCACCGACGAGCACGCAGGACAGCCAGGCGACCAGCATGCCAAGCCCGTTGGCCAGAATATTATCCGGGGCAAAATTTGCGAACAGGGCGTTGATCACCAGCGCGACCGGAAAATTAACCAGAAATACTGAGTACGATATTTGTCCGAGGTAGGCCAGCAAGGTGCTTTTCGGCCAGGTTTCGAGGCCACCACTGCGTCGTGCAATGCCCAGCGCCAGTGCAACGACCAGGGCAACAGCAATGCGCGAGCGGAAATCAATCAGCAGTGCAACGACGACGGCGACTGCAATCAGCCCCAGCCAGTCTGCACCCCGTGCCTGTGTTGATGCCCAGTAGGTCAGTGCGCCCAGCGCATAGGCGCCAAAAAAATAAAGAGCCCAGTTGTCCCATGCGGCGTCGCGGTTGAAAAAGAACAACGAACTGCCGGCCAGCAGGGTGACGAACAGCACGCTCAGTAACCGCGTGCCGTTGATTCTGGTGCCAAGGCGACTGGCTAGCCACAGGGTGCCGAGCAGCACGGCGAACAGTTGAAAGTCGATAGCGATGTACCAGACACCTGCCGACAAAGCGTCAAAACCAAGCAGGTTTTGCAGGAGTAGCGCATGGGCGATGATCTGCATCGGCTGCGGTGCTTCAGGAATTGAGTCGTGCGTCATCAGCAGGCCGGCCAGTGCGGCACACGCGGTGGCGAAGAGCAATGCCGCAAAGTAGGGGATGGTCAGCTTGAAATAGCGGCTGTAGAGCACGGACAACGGATTGCCAACGATCAGTTTGCCCTGTGGCGCCAGTGCCTTGGCAGCAAGAAAACCACCGATCACCAGGAAAATCTGAACAGCGATGCGTGCATCCTGGCTGAGCCAGGAGATCAAAGCGGGTGCAAGATCGTGCGCGACATCCGACATCGGCCCATAAAAAGCGAGGTGATGCAGAACGATCAGCTGAGAGGCGATTGCCTTCAGTGCGTCAATAAATGCCAGTCTTGAAGCCGCTGCGCGCATGTAAAAATCCGGTAAATAACTTGAGCGGCACAGCGCGTGCGTATTAGGGCGTTTGATTTTCGTTGTCTGGCGTTACGAAAATCAGTGGTTCAGGTTTGCGCTTGCAGCTAAGCTGAGGATTATACGTTATTTTGTGCGGTGCAGCAATTTCGTTTTTTGCTTTTTTTGTTGCTTTGTTTCAAATGGTTTTTGGCAATCAGGAAAACAGGAATTTTTCGGCAAATTCTTCCGCAGGCATTGGCCTGCCGCGTAGATAG
Source organism: uncultured beta proteobacterium (assembly GCA_903953145.1). GTDB lineage: Bacteria > Pseudomonadota > Gammaproteobacteria > Burkholderiales > Rhodocyclaceae > CAJBIL01. Next base: position 3,438 of record CAJBIL010000061.1, on the reverse strand, counting down.
CCCTGCATTTCGTCACACCCTTCGCGGGTGAGAAACTCACGTTGCGCTTCGGTTTCCACCCCTTCGGCGATGACTTTCAGCTGCAAGCTGTGTCCGAGTGCGATCACCGCGCGGGCGATGGCGCAGTCGTCGGCATCGTTCGGCAGGCCCCGCACGAAACTTTGGTCGACCTTTAACTTATCGAGGGGCAGACGTTTCAGGTAGGCCAGCGAAGAATAGCCGGTACCAAAGTCGTCAATTGCTAGGCTGACGCCCATGGCGCGAAGGTCGTCGAGTACCTGAATGCTGTTTTCTGCCTTGCTCATGATCGCACTCTCGGTAATTTCGAGTTCGAGTAGTGCCGGGGAAAGTTGCGTTGCCTCAAGTGCTTTGCGAACGGTCTCCTTGATTTGGCCGCGTGCAAATTCGACACCGGAAACGTTGATCGAAAGAACGCCCGGATATGCGCCTGAATTCCGACTGCTTTGTAGCCAGTCTGCCCAGTATTGGCAAGCAGTGCGTTGTACCCATTCGCCGATTGGCACGATCAGGCCGGACTCTTCGGCCAGTGGAATGAATTTCCCCGGTAGAACCAGCCCGTGTTTTGGATGTTGCCAACGGACCAGTGCTTCGGCGCCGACCAGATCGCCGGTGCTTAACGAAAACTGTGGTTGCAGATAAACCAGCAACTCATTCCGCTCAATGGCATGCCGCAGGTCAGTTTCCATCTGAAAGCGTTCAATCGAGAAGCTTGTCAGTTCCTGAGTGAAAAATTCGTAGGTATTGCGGCCACGTTCCTTGGCGCGATACATGGCGAAATCGGCATGTTTGATCAGAGTTGCCGGATCATTGCTGTCCCGGGGGAAAAGGCTAATACCGATACTGGCACCGATGAAAAACTCCTGATCGAGCGTGACGGGGGTTTCGCGCAGTTCCTTGAGAATTTTTTCAGCAACTTGAGAGGCGTTATTGTTGCCGTCCTGGTTGTCTTCAATATCCTCGATGACGATCAGGAACTCATCGCCTCCCAGCCGGGCAACGGTATCTGATGCCCGTTTGAGCTTGTTGAAGCGCCAGGCGACTTCACGCAGCACGCGGTCGCCAGCTTCATGGCCCAGCGAGTCATTGATATTTTTGAATCGATCCAGGTCGATGAAGAGTACCGCAACGCTGGTTTTTTGCCGCCGTGCGCGTTCCAGCGCAACGCTTAGCCTGTCTTCCAGCAGCAAACGGTTGGGCAAGCCGGTCAGTGCGTCGTGATGGGCCTGATGTCGAAGTTGTTCGTGGGCATGTTTTATTGCTGTAATGTCGGCAAAAACCCCGACGTAGTGCGTTACAGCGCCGCCGGCGTCCTTCACCGCACTAATGGTCAGTGACTCGGGGAAGACACGGCCATCCTTGTGCTTATTCCAGAGCTCGCCTTGCCAGCGGCCCTGAGTTTCAATGGTCGCCCACATCTCTTTATAGAATTCGCTGCTTTGCCGACCTGAATGTAGAAGGCTGGGGTTGCGCCCGATCACTTCCTCTTTGTCGTAGCCCGTGATCTCGGTGAATGCACGATTAACGGTAATGATGCTGCCATCAAGCCCGGTGATCGTCACACCCTCTGCACTGCTGTCGAAGACGGTGGCGGCCTGGCGCAGACTTTCTTCCATCTGCTTGCGCTCGGTGATGTCAATCATGACACCGACCAGCCCGCCAACCGAGCCATCCTCGGTTTGGTAGGTGGCCTTGTGAAAAATCACATCACGTCGTTCGCCGGTGATTTGTCGTACCTGAGTTTCATAAACCTGGGCGCCCGGTTTGGCAAATAACTGGTCATCGGAGGCCTTGTAGCGATCCGCCAGATCCTTCGGGGCGATGTCGAAAACCGTCATGCCGATCAAAGACTCGCGTTTATGACCGATAAAGTCGACATAAGCCTGATTGCAGCCGAGATAACGGCCTTCCGTATTTTTGTAAAACACCGGCCCGGGAATCGCTTCGATCAGCTGTTGCATGAAGTGCAACTGTTGTGACAGCGCCGTGGTGCGTTCTGAAACGCGCTTTTCGAGTTCGTGATGACTTTGTTTTAATGCTGCTTCGGCCGCACGATGTGCCGTAATATCTTCGTAAAGCCAGACGTAGCCTTCGTCGGGGTGCGCCGGATTGAGCATGCTGCCGCTGACCCGGCACCAGAACGAGGTGCCGTCACGCCGGACATAATGCTCCTCGCTCTTGAAAACGCCGGTGCGGGCAATGTCGTTGTAGGCGCGGATACCGATTTCTTGCCAGGAGGCTTCATTTTCGTAATAGATGCGGGTCGATTGGCCGATCAACTCGCCTGGCGTATAGCCCAGAATTTCTTCAAAACGGGGATTGCAACGCAGAATAATCCGTTCACGCGAAAACACGATACCAATCTGGGCGCGCTCGAAAATCAGCTGCTGCTCGCGTAACAGACGCACATTCGCGTCGTGCGTACTGCGCTCCTGCGTGATATCGCGAACAATCCAGACCGTGCCGTCGCGTGGCGTTCTCGGGTTTACGGCGCGAGCGATCATGTGCGCCGTGAATAGTCTGCCATCACGGCGCGACATGGGCAGTACCAAATCGACCGTTTCTCCGACGGAAAGCACTTGGCGCGCTTGCCGCCCCAGTGCTTCATAAGCCTCGATACTCTCGTAGAAAACGCTGCCGGGTTGCCCGAGCAGGGTTCCCGCTGGCCAGCCAAAAAGCGATTCGGCATGAGGATTGCAGCGATACACATGGCGGTCGCGGGTGAAGATGACGGCAACCCCTGCGTTATCCAGGATCGCCTTGTATTCAAGCAACTGCTGCCCGGGGTCGTCCGGATTGCTCATGCCTGGCATGACTGTGCGCTCTGATTGACGCAGGCGGCGTAAAGCATTGGCCATTGTTGCTGCCAATTCGCGAGCGGCTCGCGTGTAAAGCCACTCTTGGCGTATTGCTGCCAGCGGCCAAGCGCGTGGCAGAGCAGCAGATTGGCCAGTACGGAGAAATTCGCATCTTCAGGGATTTGCGACTGTGTGGCCGCGATGCGCAAAGCCTGTTTCAGTGTCGCTTCGATCCGGTCGAGCAACTGGTTGATGCGCAGTTGCAGACGTTCGTGCTCGTTGACCAGTGCTTCGCCGATCAGCACACGGGTCATGCCACGATTCCGCTGGGCAAAACGCAAGAGTAGGGCGAGGATGTGTTCAACCTGCTGCATGCCCTGCGCTTCTTCGGCGGCAATCTGGTTGATGACGCTAAACAGACTGGATTCGATGAACTCGATCAGCCCCTCGTACATTTGCGCTTTGCTGGCAAAGTGCCGGTAGAGCGCGGCTTCCGAGCAGTCGAGTCGGGCGGCGAGCGCGGCGGTGGTGATTTTCTCGCCTTTCGGGGTTTCCAGCATTGCGGCCAGTGCTTGCAGAATTCGCAGCTTGCGTTCGCCTGGCTTCGCCATGTGCTGTCTCC
>CAJBIL010000060.1 GCA_903953145.1 uncultured beta proteobacterium | reverse complement strand
TGCCGCAGCGCTTGAACAAGCATCCGAGCATCCAATTGGCGTCGCTTTGCGCGCAGCAACAAGCGAGCAATGGCCGATCTTGGATGGGTTGACGAACGAGCCGGGGAGCGGTGTGCATGCAGTTTTTGCAGGCAAATCCATGAGCCTGGGCCGACCGGACTATGTTGCTGCGCTGCACGGAAAGCCCTTGCCTGCTGCAGCTCAGGACTTTGTCATGAGTAGCGATACTGTGATTGCGTTGGGCGATGCGGATGGCTGGCTCGCGTTATTTCGGCTTGGCGATCAGGTTCGACCGCAGGCGGCCGAACTTATTGCTGATCTGCGCGCTGCCGGCAAACAGGTCACGCTACTTACCGGAGATGCCGCGCCGGTTGCCTGGAAGGTCGCAAAAACGCTGGGTATCACGGATGTTCAGGCCGGTGTTTCACCACAGGGTAAGCATGACTGCGTGACGCGCTTGCAGGCAAAGGGCGCTATCGTGGCAATGATCGGTGATGGCGTGAATGACGCCCCCGTGCTGGCGCAGGCGCAGGTGTCTGTGGCGATGGGCGGGGGCTCGCACCTTGCCCGAACGCAGGCCGATCTGGTGCTTCTGTCGGAGAACCCCGAGCATCTGCGAAGAGGTATTGCTGTGGCGCGTTCGTCGCTGCGTATCATTCGGCAGAATCTCTGGTGGTCATTTGCCTACAACTTTGTCGCTTTGCCGCTTGCCATGACCGGGTTCATTACACCCTGGATGGCCGGTATCGGCATGTCCGGCAGCTCTTTGCTGGTTGTGCTTAACTCACTGCGCTTGCAGAAAACCAAGGCAATACAACCCTGATGGAAACTCTTTATCTGCTTATCCCGTTTTCCGTCATTCTGGTCTTTTTTATTGGCGTGGCGTTCTGGTGGTCGTTGCGGAATGGCCAATTTGAAGACATGGAGGGCCCCGCCTATCGAATTCTGATGGACGATGATCGAGCCCGAATCGATTCTGAGGCGGCTCCTTCCGAGCAAAAACAGCAGGCGACAGACGAAAACGTTGGGTCAAGCAAGGTTTCTTGATTTTAAATTCCGCTAGTTGAAGCCGTGTTTTGACCAAAGTCAAAATTTCCAGATGGAGAGTCGGGGATAATCTCTCCGTTCGATGTGGGCTGCTTTGCCTGAGGGATCAGGCTAGGCAGCTGGATTATTCTCTCTGTTGGGGTTCGGGTGCGTTTCGACGCACCCTTTTTTTGTCCAGCTTACGGTTCTTTGATTTTGCTACGGTACTACTTGATTTATATCAAATCGTCTTGCGATTGGTTAAAATAATATGCACTGCGTAAACGCCCTTATAATTATTGGGGTTATTTGGGGTGCAGCTTAAACCGGTTTTTCTATAAAAGTGAGGTGGGTCCATGTCGGAAACTCAGTCAACATATAACTACAAGGTAGTGCGGCAATTTGCCGTAATGACCGTTATATGGGGCATCGTCGGGATGCTCGTTGGCGTCATTATTGCAGCGCAGTTGGTCTGGCCGGAGCTGAACCTTGGTTTCCTGCACTTTGGCCGTTTGCGTCCGTTGCATACCAATGCAGTTATTTTTGCCTTTGGCGGTTGCGCGCTGTTCGCCACCTCCTATTACGTTGTGCAGCGCACATGCCATACCCGTATCTTTTCCGACGGACTGGCCGCGTTCACTTTCTGGGGCTGGCAACTGGTGATTTTGCTTGCGGCGATCACTTTGCCGCTCGGCTACACGCAGGGTAAAGAGTACGCAGAGCTTGAGTGGCCAATTGATATCCTGATCACGCTGGTCTGGGTTTCCTATGCCATCGTTTTCTTTGGAACAATCATCAAGCGCAAGGTTAGTCACATTTATGTGGCCAACTGGTTCTTTGGTGGCTTTATTCTTGCGGTTGCAGTGCTGCACCTGGTGAATAGTGCGGCGATTCCTGTTTCCTTTACCAAGTCCTACTCAGCTTATGCTGGTGTTCAGGATGCCATGATTCAATGGTGGTACGGCCACAACGCTGTGGGCTTCTTCCTCACTGCCGGCTTCCTCGGCATGATGTACTACTTCGTTCCGAAACAGGCCGGTCGTCCGGTCTATTCGTATCGTTTATCGGTGGTGCACTTCTGGGCGCTGATCTTCACCTACATGTGGGCCGGCCCGCACCATCTGCACTACACAGCGTTGCCTGACTGGACGCAATCGGTCGGCATGATCTTCTCGCTGATTCTGCTGGCACCGTCGTGGGGTGGCATGATCAACGGCATCATGACTATGTCCGGTGCCTGGAACAAGCTGCGCGATGATCCCATCCTGAAGTTTCTGATCACCTCCCTGTCCTTCTACGGCATGTCGACCTTTGAGGGCCCGATGATGGCGATCAAGACAGTCAATGCGTTGTCGCACTACACCGACTGGACAGTTGGTCACGTGCACTCCGGCGCACTGGGCTGGGTGGCCATGGTTTCCATTGGTTCAATCTACTACCTGCTGCCGCGTTTGTTCGGCAAGCCGGAAATGCACAGCGTAAAATTGATCACGGTGCACTTCTGGGTGGCCACTATCGGCGTCGTGCTGTATATCGCCTCGATGTGGATTGCCGGTGTGATGCAGGGCTTGATGTGGCGCGCAGTCAACGCCGACGGTACGCTGACTTACAGCTTCGTTGAAGCGGTCAAGGGCTCCTATCCGTTCTGGGCGATTCGTTTCCTCGGTGGTCTGCTCTTCCTGTCCGGCATGCTGATCATGGCTTTCAATATGTTCAAGACGATTGCCGGTGGCAAGTCCGTTAATGCGCCGGTGCTGGTTCCGGCCGGTCACCACGCTTAACAGGGGGAATAAAAATGAAATTACTTACGCATGACCAGATAGAACGTAACGTAGGCCTGATGATTGTGCTGACCATCCTAGTGATCAGCGTCGGTGGATTGCTGGAAATTGTTCCCTTGTTCTTCCAGAAGTCGACAACGACGCCGGTCGCCGGGCTTAAGCCTTACGATCCGGTACGACTCACAGGTCGCGATATCTATATTCGCGAAGGTTGCTACAACTGCCATTCACAGATGATTCGTCCTTTCCGCGCAGAAACTGAGCGTTATGGTCACTACTCTGTGGCGGGCGAGTTTGTCTATGATCATCCGTTCCAGTGGGGCTCCAAGCGCACCGGCCCGGATTTGCATCGAGTGGGCGGACGTTACTCGGATGAGTGGCAACGTACTCACCTGATCAACCCGCGCGATGTGGTTCCCGAGTCAAACATGCCGGCTTTCGCTTTCCTTGAACATGCGCCGGCTGATGCTGCTGGTGTGGCCGCAAAAATGCGTGGTTTGCGCAAAGTGGGCGTTCCTTATACCGACGCAGAAATCGACGGTGCAGCCAAAATGGTCGAAGGTAAGACCGAGCTGGATGTGCTGATCGCTTACCTGCAAGGCATGGGACTTGAGCTCAAAGGCGCGAAGTAAAGCCATGGAAATCAATGATCTGCGATCCATCGTGACGGTAGTTTCCTTGCTGACCTTTCTCGGCATCGTCTGGTGGACTTTTGGCCTGAAAGGCAACAAGGAGCGCTTCGACGAAGCGGCCAATCTGCCCTTCGCAGATGAAGAAGCGGATCGGGCCGAACTTGGCCTGCCTCGTAACGAAAAAAGGAAAGCATCATGAGCGATTTTGTGAATGGATTCTGGAACTGGTACGTTATTCTGATCGTGCTGGTAAGCGTTATTGCCTGCGCTGTCTTTCTGTGGTCGCAAAGCATCCATCGCCCCTCAGAAGGCGCGGTTGCAACGACTGGACACGTATGGGATGAAACGTTGGAGGAGTACAACAACCCGTTGCCGAAGTGGTGGAGTTGGCTGTTTTATATCACCGTCGTTTTCTCGCTGGTCTATGCGGTTCTCTACCCGACGCTGGGCAACTTCCAGGGTGTACTTGGCTGGTCTTCAGCCGGACAGCACAAAGCCGAGGTAGATAAAGTTGATGCGCAGGTTAAGCCGCTATTCGACAAGTATCTAAAAATGGACTTGAAAGCGGTAGCTGCTGACAAAGAAGGTGTTGAAATGGGCAAGCGCCTGTATCTCACTTATTGTATGCAGTGTCATGGTTCCGATGCTCGCGGCGCCAAAGGCTTCCCGAATCTGACCGACAGCGATTGGCTGTGGGGTGGCGAACCTGCCCAGATCGTCGAAACCATTGCCAACGGACGTAACGGAATGATGCCGGCCTACGGCGGTAATCCTGAAGCGATCGGCGGCGAAGCCGGCGCCAAGGAAGTTGCCAACTATGTACGCTCAATGTCCGGTTTGCCCAGTGATAGCTTGCTTGCTGGCAAAGGCAAAGCTAAGTTTGAAGCGGTTTGCTCGGCATGTCACGGTGCTGATGGTAAGGGTATGACCGCGTTGGGTGCGCCTAACTTGATCGATAAAACCTGGCTTTACGGCAGTTCAGAGGCGGTGATTGTGCAAACCATCGTCAATGGCCGTAATAACAAGATGCCTGCTTGGCAAGAGTTCCTTGGCGAAGGCAAGGTGCATTTGCTTTCCGCTTATGTTCTCAGCCTTACTACCGGCGCTGCTGCAAAGTAATCCCAAGTTGTTTAGTTGCGAATGGAGCGGTGAAAACCGCTCCATTTTTACTCGTTGATTAAAAATGGCAGTACGCTGATCTGTATCAAAATTACATGCTAGTCGATACGGCATATTCGTATTTCGTGTAATTCTGAAATAGATTAGGACAGATCCTCATGAACACATCGGCCGGAAAATCCGGCAAACCGATCCCGATCAATACCGACGGTTTGTTCGAGAAGCACAAAAAGATTCATGCGCGTAGCGTTTCCGGTTTGTTCAATAACTGGCGCTGGGCGATGGTCTTTATCACTCAGGCACTTTTTTACGGTCTTTGCTGGATTGAGTGGAGCGGCCGTCAGGCAGTTCTCTTCCATGTAGTCGAGCGAAAATTCTACATATTCGGCATGGTTTTCTGGCCACAGGATGTGATTTACCTTGCTATCCTGCTGGTGATCTCAGCGTATGGACTGTTCCTGGTTACGGCAGTGGGTGGGCGCCTGTTTTGTGGCTATGCGTGTCCGCAAACGGTCTACACAGAAATTTTGATGTGGATCGAGCGAAAAATCGAGGGTGAGCGGCCTGCGCGGATCAAGCTGGATGCGCAACCCATGAATGCGCGTAAATTCCGTCTTAAAGTCACCAAGCACGCGCTCTGGTTGCTTGTTGCGTTGTGGACCGGGATAACCTTTGTCGGTTATTTCACCCCGATCAAGGAGCTGCTCGGCGAGATCGTGACTTTTGACCTCGGCCCCTGGGAGCTTTTCTGGGTTCTTTTTTACGCTGCGTTCCTCTACATGATGGCTGGCTTCATGCGCGAACAGGTGTGCAAGTATATGTGCCCCTACGCCCGCTTTCAGGGCGTCATGTTCGATCCGGATACCCTGATTATTACCTACGATACCGAGCGTGGCGAAAACCGGGGCTCGCGCAAAAAAGGAACTGATGCAAAAAGCCTGAATCTCGGCGACTGTGTCGATTGCGGTATTTGTGTTCAGGTCTGCCCAACAGGAATCGATATTCGTAATGGCATGCAGTACGAGTGTATCGCCTGTGCTGCCTGTATTGATGCTTGCGATGACGTAATGGATAAGGTTGGTACGCCGCGTGGCCTGATTCGATACTCGACTGAAAATGCGCTCAATAAACACTACACAGCGCACGATATTCTCGGCCATTTGATGCGGCCAAGGACGATTCTTTATTCAACGATTCTCCTTGCCATTATTGGCGCTGCAATCTGGAGCCTTTCCACCCGGATTCCACTCAAGGTTGATATTTTGCGTGACCGGGGTTCCCTGGCGCGTGAGGCGGATGATGGGCGAATTGAGAACGTCTTTAACCTGCATATATCGAATACCGACGAGACGGCGCATCGGTACGCGATTCGTATCAGTGGTATGGAAGGGATTGATATTGTCGGCGAGCGTATTGTCGAAGTGCCAGCCGCAACCGCTAAAACCGTTCTGTTGACTGCTCGCGCCGATCCTGGAGTTGGTAAGAAAGGGTCAAATCCTATTGTTTTTGAAGTTGCCGCGCAAAATCATGAAAAAATCATGGTGCGCGAGAAAGCCTCGTTTATACAGCCATGAGCCATTCTTTAGTCACCGACAAACTCCCTTGGTATCGTGAGCCATGGCCTTGGATTTTGATGTCCGGCCCGGCAATTGTTGTGGTCGCCGGCTTTGCCACAGCCTATCTTGCGGTGATCAGCAATGACGGGCTCGTTGACGATGATTATTACAAGCAGGGGCTGGCTGTCAATCAGCGAACTACCCTCGATCAGCAGGGCGTTCAATTGGGCATCCGCGCCGAAGTTATTCGTGGGGGGGCTGGTAACCAAGTTCGTGTATTTCTGCAAGGAAATCAAAACGACGCGCTACCATCAGCATTAAAGTTGCGCTTATCTCACCCCACACGCAGCGGCATTGATCAGAAAGTTGATTTGATTGCGGAAGGTGTCGGGATTTATTCGGGCAAACTTGACGCGCCACTCAGTGGACGCTGGCATGTTGTTTTGCAGGATACGCAAAACGAGTGGCGCTTGAGCGGTGACTGGAATATCGAAAAGCAGTCCACATTGCGGCTTGGTACTGCGGTGCGGACAGAAAGTGTTTCTGATGTTAATTCTGATAAAAAGGGGGGTTGAATCATGGCTTGGAATTTGCTGTTCACCAGTGATATCGGGTTGATGAGTCTGTTTGTCATTGTTTTTGTAATTGGCATGTCAATTTTTTTCCCGCGCTTCATTGCGAAAAAAATGGAAGAAGAAAGTACAGACAAGAAATAACAAGCGATTCTGCTTGGTAAAAACGCTCCTTATGCAGAATCAGGGGCGTTTTTTATTGCGTTTTGATCATGCACAGGATGTATTGCTCGGGGTGCGACCTTCAATACGTTATTCTTGAGGACACAAGTCTTCTCGCCTAATGACGGGCACTTTAGATGTATTTTTCATCGCGCCGAAATTTATTCCATGCCGTACTTGCATCGCTGGTATTCCATGCCTTGGCGCTGGCCGGTATGTTGAGTGTCCTGCCTGTGCATTTTGACATTCAGGCAAAGACGATCAAGGTTGTGTTTAATACCCGGTCGGCCGAAAGTGCCGAGGTTATGCCCCCTTCGCTGCCTTTGGCTTCAAAAGAAAAGCCGCCTCTGCACCCTGCAAATGCGCATGAGCCCAAGGTTAGAGAAGTTATTGTCGAGAAAACGGAAATAAGGCAAACACCCCTTGAGGCGACAACGTTGCTGTCGCGCCCGGTTGCGGCAGCAGCCTGGACTGGTGGCGAGCGAAGTCGCCAGGATTTGCCGGCACTTGAGTCCCCATTACCACCCCTCGATGGGCTGAATGCCAACGATTTGCGTCAGTACCGTCTTGCTTTGGCCGTGTCAGCGCGTCGCTTCAAACAATACCCTGCACTGGCCAGGGAGCAGGGATGGGTAGGATCTGCCGAGATTGAACTTACGATTAGGGCGCATCTGCCACAGACGGGCGTCGCGTTGCTTCGCTCAAGTGGCCATGCGGTACTGGATGATCAGGCCAAGGAAATGATGTCTCAGGCAGTAAATTCGACATTGTTGCCGGAGAGTCTGAAGGGGCGAGACTTCCAGTTGCTATTGCCGGTAAAGTTCAGTCTCGAGGATGTTCAATAGCCGGCTTGCGGCAGCAGGTTTTCCTCGTGAAAGCCAAAGTGCCCGATCGCTCGATCACGGAAGTAGGCTTGGAGGCAGAGCGTTACACTGCGAAATGCAAGCTCTTGCCAGGGAATATCCGCCTCGGAGAAAAGCGCGGTTTCCAGGCTTTCGATTCCCGGAGAGAATTCGTTGTCGAGCATTTTGCCCCGGTAGAACAAATGAACCTGGTCAATGTGCGACACATTCACCAGTGAAAAAAGTTCGCCGATTTCAACACGCGCGCATGCCTCCTCCAAGGTTTCACGCGCAGCCCCCTGGCTTGTGGTTTCGCCGTTTTCCATAAAGCCGGCAGGAAGCGTCCAGCGGCCGTAACGGGGTTCAATGGCACGGCGGCAAAGCAGGATTCGGCCTTCCCACTCAGGAATACAACCCACAACGAGCTTTGGATTCAAGTAGTGAACCGTATCGCAACTTTGGCAGACATGGCGCAGAACGCTATCTCCGGCGGGAACCAAGAGGCTGACCGGCGCGCCGCACTGATTGCAGTAGTTCATGGCAGTCATTTTTTGCAATTCAATGAATCAAGCGGTGAGTGTAATCCAGTGCCATCGATTTGGCTTAAGTGCCTGCTTAACGATACAAGCCTCTCATGAGTGTTTTTCATTGCCAGCAAAGATTGCAGCGCTCATAATTATTGGCAACCAAGGTGTTTCGATGGATATAGAACTAAAAAAATTCGAGCAGTTGAAGGCAACGGGAGAGTTGCCATCGCCTAAAGGCGTTGCATTGACTATCGTCCGTTTGTCGCAGCGGGACGATGTCAGTGCAAGGCAATTTGAGCAGGCAATCAAATCCGACCCGGCTTTTGTTGGTCGGTTGATGAAGGCAGCTAATATTGCCGGCCGGGAAAAAGGTCGGCCAATCGCCTCGGTGCCGGACGCGGTCAATGTGCTTGGTGTTTCAGTTGTGCGCAATCTGGCGCTTGGTTTCTCGCTGGTTTCCGGCCACCGAGCCGGCGCCTGCCCTAACTTTGACTATCCGGGTTTTTGGTCCCGCGCAGTGGTCAATGCGCTTGCGCTCCAATCCATCTTCAAGCGAACCGGCTGGAGCAACCCCGAAGAGGCCTTTTGCTGCGGATTGCTGGCCGAGATCGGCAAACTGGCATTTGCTACCTTACATCCCAAGGAGTATTCCCGCCTGCTTGGCGAACTGGTGACCATTGATGCACCCGCAATTGAGCGAAATGCCTTGCTGCGGGAGCGTGAGATCGCCTCTTTTGCCCTGCATCATGATGATTTGACGGCGGCAATGTTGACGGACTGGGGTTTCCCCGGTGTTTTACTCGAACCAATGTATTTTCGTCACTGCCCCGAACGGGCCAACTTTGCGCCTGATTCACGCGGTCAGCGTTTGCTTGGTGCAGCACGCCTTGCCGATGCCATCGCCGATCTCTGTCTGGCCGCGTCTGAATTGCGTGAGACCAGACTGCTTGCACTGACCGAGCGCGCTGTGGCGATTCAGCTCGAGCCTGACGTGCTGCAAGGCATTGTCGATAGCGTGGTGCACGATTGGGCTGAGTGGACGACGGTTTTGCAGCTCGACAAACCCGGTCCATTGCCCAGTTTTTCTGAAATGATGAAATTGTTAAAGGTGGAAGCTGGCGATGGGCAGGACGCGTCTCAACCAGCACTGCGTGTTCTGATCGTTGACGATGAAACCTCGATGCGCATGTATCTGCGAGCGGTACTCGAGCAGTTGGGTTATCAGGTTTTTGAGGCTGAAAACGGCCAGCAGGGGCTCGAAACGGCGCTAAGCGTGCAGCCGCAGATCATGATCGTTGATTGGTTGATGCCCGAGCTTGACGGCTTGCAGCTAACCCGTGCGCTACGCAACACCCGGCTCGGACGCGAGATGTATATTCTGATGCTGACCGCTTTAGGCGATGAAGAGCGTCTGGTTGAAGCCTTTGAAGCGGGCGCTGACGATTATCTTAGCAAGCCGGTGAATGAGAAGGTGCTGGCAGCCCGTTTGCGCGCCGCCAGCCGGACAGCACAAGTGCATGAAGAAGTGGCGCAGGATCACCGGCAGATGAAGCAGTTTGCCGCTGAGCTTGCCGTGAGCAACCGGCGGCTGCACGAAGCCTCAATTACCGACCCGCTGACGGGCTTCCATAACCGACGATATGCCATGGAGCGGCTTGAACAAGCGTGGGCGGTCAGCACCCGGAATGATCGTCCGGTGTCATGCATGATGATTGATATTGATAAATTCAAGCTGATCAACGACACCTACGGACACGACGTCGGAGACAAGGTGCTGACAACGCTGGCCGAGGTGCTAAAAAAGAATCTGCGGGCAAATGATGTGTTATGCCGGATCGGCGGCGATGAGTTTTTGATGATCAGCCCGGATGCGGATTCAGAGGCGGTTCGATCCTGCGCTCAACGTATGTTGCTGGCCGTCAGTAAAGTGCAGATAGAAACGCCACTGGGCAATGTGTCTTGTAGTGTCAGCATCGGCATTGCGACGCGAAATGAAGGCATGGTTGATATGGCGATGCTGCTTAAGGCGGCGGATGAAGATATGTATCGGGAAAAAATCGGCGGTCGTGCGCAACTCGGTAATCAGCCCGCCCGAGTTTGACCTTACCGAGGTTTTTTTGCGCCTTAAATCGCGCCGGCAACGCGCATCTGGCTACAATAGACAAAAATTGTGAGTCTCAACACTGCGTAATATCGAGTCTCAGCAGCTGGCGCCGGCAGGCGCACTGCAAGACAAGGGGGTTCAATGTTTCTGATCGTTGGTTACGTCATCATTCTGGCTTCGGCACTGGGTACCTATTCAGTGCACGGCAGTCTGGCGGCTTTGTGGGTGCCTCTCGAATACATCGCCATTGTCGGTTTGACGATTGGTGGTTTTGTCGCCGGTAACGACATCAAGGTCATTAAATCCACGGTC
>CAJBIL010000059.1 GCA_903953145.1 uncultured beta proteobacterium | reverse complement strand
TGTCGTTGGCGATAAGTGCGGGTAGATCGGCCGCGTCAGGGTGATCGCGCCAGCGCGCGGCACGCAGTTGCAGGTGCTGGGTGACGGTGGCGAGTGCGGCCACCGGGTCGGCTGTACTTGCGTTATCGCCGGCGCTGTTACTGGCGGCGGCAACGGCTTCCTGCAAGGCCAGCCGATCAACATTGTCGCGCTGCAGTGCGGCGAGGCGTGACAGGCTTGCCGATAGGGTCGAGGCTGGCATGGGAATGGCTATGGAGCGGCCGTCTTCTTTTGCGGGGTGGCGAGTGAACGGGAGGTAGCGAGCAAGGCATCCACACCATTAGCCAGGGTAAATAGACGCCAGCCAGTGAGCAGCTCGGTATTTAGTACCTCGCCAATCTGAGCCTCAAGCTGCGCCTGTTCGCGGGCGGCGTTGATGAGATCCTGCCAGTTCTTGCGCCCGGCCAGAAATTGCCGCTCCCAGCTGGCTGTGATGGCCGTTGATGCGCTCAGCGCCTCTTGCAGGCTCTGCCTGCGTTCCCGGCTGATGCGCCAGAGTTTGAGATCGCTTTGCACCTGGTCGTCGATGACCAGTTGCTGGGTCTGCACGTCTTCAACGGCGGCCCGGCTGCGGGCGCGGGCGGCATCAATGCCCGACAGACTGGACAGCCCGCCGCCAAAGGCGGTGCTGATGGACAGGAAGATCCGGCTTTGCGGATCGGTACCCGGCGTGCTGAAGTTGCCCGATTGCCGTTCGGCACGCAGGCTGACTTCGGGCGAGAGGGTTGAGCGCGCGACTTCAATTTCCGCTTCGGCAACTTGGGTTTGCGCCTGTGCCTTGATGATCTGCGGGCTGGTGATCCGGGCGTTTTCCAGCCAGGTTCTGGCGTCAGCGACATTGTCCATTGGCGGCAATTCAACCCGCAGGGCGTTGACGGCGATGGGGCGTCCGCCAATCAGCAGCCGCAGGCGTTCAAGCGAAACCTCGAACTGCGCTTGGGCAAGCATTCTGTCAGCATCAACACCCAGCAGGCGAGAGCGCGCGAGCAGGACATCCGCATCAGCAGAAGCGCCATCCTTCACGCGCGAGATGACCATGTCGAGTAGCCGTTGATGGGTGGCGCGACTTTCCTCCCAGGCCTTTTGTTTTTTCTGTGTGGCAAAGGCTTCGGCGTAGGCCTGAATGACGCGTAGGGCAAGTTGCTGACGGGTGGCTTCGAGTTCAGCACGCGCCGCAAGTTGCTGCGCTTCAGCCTTGGCCAGGTTGCCGGTGAGCCGACCGCCGGTCCAGAGCGGCTGGCGAATGCCTGCCGTGGTCACCCGTTTGTCGCCACGATAAGATGGGTCGCTGCTCGCAGTGCTGGCCTGCTCAAGTGAAACGGAGGGTGTGGGGTAGAACTGCCAGCGCGCACCGGCCACCCCCTCTTTCGCCGCTTCCTGCATGCCTTGCTGGCCCCGGAGGGCGGGATGTGTGGCGAAGGTTTCGCTAATGAGCGCACCAAGGCCAATTGGCTCCTGCGCTTGAACGGCAGGGCCAAGCAGTAAGCTTGCAGCAAAGTATGCCATTAGACTACGTAGTGCCAGGCGTTTTAGCGTCGGGCTAGGGACCGTAATAGTCAAAATAAAAGGCACCATAAAAATATTTGACGACTCAACATGTAAACAAATAGTTGGCGAAGTTTCGCCTGCAACGAGACGGTAGCAATACGACGCACACCACGGCTCTCAATGGCTTGCAAAGGCTTGCATTGCTATATGGTGGAAGCGTCGACGCTGACTAAAGTGGTGTTGCATTTTGTTTAGAACTTAAGCAGCCGCTAATTCGAATGACCTTCTACAGGATGTCGCCAAATACCTTGCCAGCGACAACACGACCATCGTCGACCTCACCGGCAACATCAGCGCTAACGGTAACGCCATCACGCTCACCGATGGCGCCGCTACGGCCACCTTCTCCCTCGCGCCGGTAAGCGGGCAGAACAGCACGGGGGGGGTACCTCAAGGCCGGCACCTACAGCCTCGGCGCGACCGGTATCACCGGGAACAGTGTCAACTTCAGCAATACCATCACCGTTACCGGCAACCATGCCGTCACTCAGAAAGCGCTGACGGCCTCCGCCACCGGCGTTACCAAAACCTACGACGGCACCGCCGCCATGACTGGGGTCACCATCGGCCTGGCTGGCAATCTAACCAGCGACGATGTCACCGTCAGTGGTGCGGGCAGCTTCAGCCAAGCCAACGCGGGCACCAGCCTGGGCTACACCTTGAGCAACCTGGCCCTAGCGGGTGTGGATGCGGGCAATTACCTGCTCACTGGCGGAAGCACCCTCAGCGGTAACGACGGGGTGATCAACAGGCCAACGCCACGGTGACGGCCAACGTCAGCATGATCCCTGCACCGGAGACGCGCAAAAAAGCCGAAAACGACGCCACCGTCGACGCCATCGCCGCCTTCAAATCACGCGCGAAACTGATTGCCGATACACTCGGCAAGCCTTATCGCATCAAACAACTATCAGTCAGCAGCAACGGCCGCGCCCCCGCAATGCCAATGATGCGCGCCGCAGCCGCATTCTCATCGGCCGACGCCGCACCAATGCCAATGGAGGGCGGCGAGACGCAGATCACGACGAATATCTCGGGGCAAATCGAGTTGGTGGAGTAAGGCGGGAAAATTGACTCATCAATTCAGAAAGCAAAATTACTTGTTCGTATGCATCAAGCTGCGGGGCAAGATGGTCATGAAACTCAATGAGAAAGTTTTTGCAATTTATGGGACTAGAAATGGCTAACGTTTGAATTCACCGGCGATGTGCGGTTTTATCTCGCAGCGTCCAGCGACTGAAAGGAGCGAGGTTGAGCGCCGGGTTAGGTTGCGAATGACGGAAACACCACCTAGAATGTGTATTTATATTACAAAAGATACACATCATGCGCACCAATATCGTAATTGACGACAAACTGATGAACGACACACTCCGTCTGACTGGCCTCAAAACCAAGCGAGAAGCGGTGGAGCTTGGCCTCAAAACCTTATTGCACTTACGCCAGCAAGAAGAAATTCGAGGCTTCCGTGGCAAGCTGGACTGGCAGGGCAATTTGGAACAGATGAGGACTGACAAGTGATTTTGGTTGATTCGAGTGTCTGGATTGACTACTTTCGGGGTACGCAGACTCCTCAAACGGAGAAACTTGATGGCTTGCTGAGCAATGAACCGATTGCTGTGGGCGACCTCATTCTCACTGAAGTGCTTCAGGGGTTTGGAAGTGAGCGCGATTTTAACGAAGCCAAAAGATTGCTGACATCTTTGCTGATCGTTGAGCTTGGTGGTCAGGACGTCGCTATTCAAGCCGCGA